>CALABM010000064.1 GCA_937885815.1 uncultured Verrucomicrobiales bacterium
CCGCTTACTTTTAATTCGTAAATCAACGTGTCCCAAATCTTTGGGACACGTATGCGTGCCTAGGGAAAAACAATTATAAAACTTGACATACAAATCTCGAATGAGTATCATGAGCAGGTTATGAAATTACATCTTCCTATCGTGTTGCGAAATATTCTCCTTGCCGTAATCGTCGGTATGCCCTCTTATGTATTGGCTGCGAACAATGATTATGTCGTAACCGGCGGTTCAGGAACGTCTAGTGATATAGGCTCGAGAGGCGGAGCTATTTGCGAAGAAGATGCCCCTATTTCTCTTTCGGGGTATAATCTTTTACAATTGACGTTTAATAAAGTAACTCAAATGGGTGGGGCCATTTATGCAGCAGAAAAAACAGGGAAGGTGCAATACGTTAATGGATACACACTTTATGACGTTCGTCCAAATTCAGTTTCATTGTCTGATATTGATAATATCAATATTTCAAACAACTTGGTGACCGTCTATGGAGAAGAGGTGTATGGAAGTTATCGAGATGGAATAGCGGGGGCGATTTACGGTAACACGTCCATTTCCAATTGCGGTGACATTTACTTTGCCGACAATACAGCCTATGGAACAGCGGGGGCGATTTACGGTAACACGACCATTTCCAATTGCGGTGACATTTACTTTGCCGACAATACAGCCTATGGTATGGCAGGGGCGATTTGCGGTAACACGACCATTTCCAATTGCGGTGACATTTACTTTACCGACAATACAGCCGATAGTACGGCAGGGGCGATTTTCGGATTTCTGACTGTTACTGGGTCAGATTCTCTTACCTTTCAAAATAACCATTCGGGAGGACTTGGAGGAGCTGTATACGGTGGAGCAGACATAAAAAGTAACAATGTTGTATATTTTATCAATAATAGTGCGGATTGTGGTGGTGCCATCGATAATTCGGAGGGCGGAAATATATCCATAAGCGGCAACACAGAGGTTCAATTTAATACCAATACAACTTCCGAAGGTTCTGGCGGCGCTATTAATATCTATGAGGGAGAGCTTTCAGTTCAGAATAATATTAGTTTAATCTTTCAGCAAAATCAAGCTCAGACATTTGGTGGTGCCATTGCAGCTGCTTATTATTCAGAAATCAATTTTTCAAAAAATAGAGGAGCAATATTATTTAGCGAAAATGTAGCTCAGACATGGGGCGGTGCCATTGGTGTAGATGGTCCATCAGACATCTATTTTGCAGAAAACAGTGAAGAGATATTATTTAGCGAAAATGTAGCTCAGACATTGGGTGGCGCCATTGCTACTACAACTGGTCTCATTTCATTTACTTCCAATGTGAAGGGTGTAACCTTTCAAAGTAATGAGGCCATGTATGATGGAGGTGCTATTTACACAATTTATGGGGAGCTTGATTTTATTTCCAATTCCGGTACTACGAGTTTCTGTGGCAATACTGCCGGAACGGCCGGCGGAGCCATCTGTGGTGAATTGAGCAGCACGATAACGTTCCGTGGCAATGAGGACGTGATGTTTAGTGTGAACACTGCTTCCGAAGAAGGCGGTGCGATTTATGGGGGCGCTTTCAGCACGATAACACTAGATAGCAATGAGAGCGTGTCGTTTGAATCAAACGCGGCTTATGACGGTGGCGCAATCTGGGGCAATTTCTGTACGATAGCACTAAATAGCAATGAGAGCGTAACATTCTGCTATAACGAGGCTAGAAATCACGGCGGCGCGATTTTTACCGCAGGCGATAATAGCAGTATTTCTCTTTTAGACAATGATTCCCTTTCCTTCAGCAACAACAGTGCCGCTAAGGCCGGCGCTGTCTATTCCTCCGGTGAGTTACTCATAAACGGCAACGGAGTGGTTGTCTTTTTGAGGAATGAAGCAGTAAGTGGGCGTGGCCCCATCGGTGGTGCGATATGTGCCTCTACCAATTTTTCATTAAATGAAAATATCGTAGTCTGTTTTGAGCATAATGATGTTAGGGTGGATGTTTCTGAGGAAGATATACCATTAAGTAATGTTGAGGGGGACGCATGGGGCGGAGCTATATTCGTCGGCCAAAACTTCAATTTATGTGGCAATGTCGAGGAAGTCACTTTTAGTTGCAATACGGTCGAGTCCGATTTCGGAACAGCTCTTGGTGGCGCATTGTTTAAAGCGAAAGGCGAGAGCGGGACAGCAATCGCCATTAATCGCAATGGTGTTGTCGAGTTCAGCTATAACTGCGCCACCTCATCTTCATATGGAACGACGGCAGCAGGCGGCGCTATTCATGCATTGGCTGATGTTTCTCTGATTGATAACTCAAAGGTTAATTTCGAAGGTAACTTAGCAAGTACGTTCCACAGCTCCGTTGAAGCAAGCAATGCATATGGTGGTGCTATTTTTGTAAACGGTAATCTTAGTATAGAGGGAAATGAAAGCTCCGTGAGCTTTAAATCGAATGCAGTTTATGCTGAAACTATCCTCGGTGAGGAATATGATGGCGGTGAAGCGTTCGTCAGAGGCGGTGCGATATATGGCGTTGACGGTGAGATGTCGCTTTCAAACTTAAAAGAGGTGGTAATTTCGGATAACCTCGCTGAAACTGAGGGTAATATATCTGCAGAGGCCTATGGCGGTGCTGTTTATTGGCAGGGTGATAACAGCTCAGTTACCATAAGTGGTAATGACTCACTTGTTATTGAGTGGAATTGTGCCACAGCTACGGCCACTGTCTCATCAATCGCCAGAGGTGGCGCAATCTATAGTGCTTGCGACCTTTCAATAGATAATAATACGGGGGAAACCAACATAAGCGGCAATTGGGCATTGGCCTCTTCCAGCTCAAAAAGCTTCGCGGCCGGCGGTGCCATATTCGCATCCGGGGTAGAAATTCTTGAAAATGAGAACATTACCCTCAATCGAAACGAGGTGAGTGCGATGGGTTCGTCTGGTTCCCGTGCTGAAGCATGTGGCGGCGCGATATATGGTTTGAGCGATGGTGTGACGTTGAGCGGTAATTACAATGTAAGCGTCTCCTTGAATAGTGTATTGGCCTCTACATGGGCTAGCGGAGGTGTTGTGTACACTACGGGAATCTTTAGGGCTAATGATAATCAGTCGGTATTTCTTCAATACAACGACGCGGTTGTTTTTAGCGTTGATTCTGCTCTAGCTCGGGGTGGTGCTATATTTGCCGCAGGGGTAGAGATGTCTAACAACGTAGATATTACCCTTGATGGAAGCTCAGCAGCCGCGAATACAGAAGGTGCCCATGCTGAAGCATACGGCGGTGCAATATACAGCACAACCAACGGCGTGACGTTGAGTGATAATGGCGATGTGAACATCGTTGGCAACTCGGCAGTCACCCAACCTATCGGCGGGTCTATAGCGCAAGGCGGTGCCATTTTTTCCTCTGGCGGCGATATCATTTTCGAAAATAATGAGGCAATCTCGATTGAATCAAACCATAGTTATGCTATATCTACCTCTGCCGGCGGTGCGATTGCTGCGATTGATAATGCCAAAATCATCATGACGGGTAATGATGATGTAAGTTTTGACATCAACCATGTCAGCAGTGAAGACTCGGCATATGGTGGTGCGATTTATGCATTAGGTGAGCTTGTAATTAGTGGCAGTGAGACGATAAGTTTCGATAGTAACTCTGCTATGGCAAATCAGGTATTCGGCGGTGCTATCTATGCAAAAAAACTGACCATCAGCAGCAATGTTGCCGTCGAGTTCAATGGTAATTCCGCCTACTCTTCGCAAAAAAGTTATGGCGGTGCAATCTATACCGAAAGAGAATTGCTAATCAATGAAAATGCGGATATCACGTTCGCCGGAAACAGCGCTGTGTTTGGCGGTGCTATCTACAATTACGGCGAAAACACGGTTATCAGTGATAATGGATTGGTCTCGTTTATCGGAAACACAGCGTTCCAAACTGGCGGTGCTATCTGTTCGGGAACTTTTTTGACCATCAGTAACAATGACTGCGTCACGTTCCGCGAGAATACCTGTTCGGATGGCCTTTCTTACGGTATGGGCGGTGCCATCAAGGCATCATATATGACTATCGGTGAGAACGCCGACGTCGCGTTCTGTAATAATTATGCTAATAGATCCGGTGGTGCTATTTATGCATCCCTTGCTTTGACGGTTAGCGATAATGACACCGTTCTCTTCAGCGAAAACACCTCCCTAGATGGCGGTGCTATTTATGCAGGCGATAGTTTGATTATTAGCGGTAATAGTGATATTACATTCAATAGCAACTTCTCTACCGGGTGTGGCGGCGCAATCACGGCATATTCTGGTTCTGATAACTTGTTAATCAGTGATAATAAATCGGTCACATTCATTAGCAACTCATCTAACTACTACGGTGGTGCTATTTATGCAGGCGATGCTTTGACGGTTAGTGGGAATGGTAATGTCACGTTCAAATACAATTCCGTTGTTGATGACGGCGGTGCAATCTATGCACGCTGGGGCTTGGCCATCAGTGATAATGATACAGTTGAATTTGACGGGAACTCCGCGAACATAGGCGGTGCTATTTGTGGATATGGTAATTTTACTATTAGCGGTAATGGTGATATCACGTTCAGCAACAACTCCGCTATTGAGGATGGCGGCGCTATCTGGGCAAATGGGCTGACTATCAGCAATAATGATACCGTTGCGTTCAGCTACAACTCCGCGAACATAGGCGGTGCTATCCTAGACTATAGTGGCGTAAATATTGAAGGCAATGAGAGCGTCTTGTTTGAAAAGAACTATGAAGAACAAGATGGTAATTACCGCTTGCGCAGTATTTATGGAATGGGGGGAATGAATCTCTCCGCCAAGACCGGCGGTAATATTATCATTCATGATTCTGTATACATATCAGGAGCTTCACACTTCAACGGCAATTACACGGGAGCTGATGGCAGCACACAAATCGCCGGCGGTGACATTATCTTCAGCGGCAAGTATGCTGAGGAGCATCTGAATGAAATTCTGGCTGCTCATTATGAAGACCGCACGGCCACAGTGGAAGAAATCCTGAACTCTCAGACCAGCACACTCAAGGGAGATGCCTACTTGCACGGCGGCAGTCTGCAGGTGGTGGACGGAGCCGTACTTGAGGTGAAAGGTAGCACAGTCAGCCTTGAAGATGGTAGCAATGCCACGCTGAAAGTCAGCGCCGCTGAACTGGACGCTGCCGACGCAAAGATTGAGGTAGGGGCCACGGCCAAGCTGCAGCTGAGCAATGGAGCCTCCATTACAGCCGATGAAATCAGCATTGAGGCCGGGGCTACCTTATCTCTGGGCGATATAGCCGTTACGGAGCCCGCTGTTATGAGCGTAGGGCTGTTCTCTATGAATGGTAGGGGGGCGTCCACCGTTAATGTCATCAATGCGGATTTAACCTTCGAAGCAGGTTCTACCCTTGTAACGGATGGCTCCGGTACCTACATGGCAGATGGTTCTGTGCTGACATTCAATGCTACCAGTGAGGGTGAGAAAATCAATCTTGTGTTCACCCTTGGCACAGAATATAACGGGGATGGCCTGATGCAGATATTCTCCAATGTCAGCATTGTGAAGTTCCTTCTGGATGGTATTGAGGTTGACAGTTCAACGGGGCTGCAGGCAAGCGTGTTCTTCTCCGGTGATTACATCAGCGAAAATACCACAATTGTTTACGAGAGCACGACCGGGAGCCTCTACTTGCAGCAAGGCAACGTTCCTGAGCCCACCACGGCAACGCTGAGTCTCCTTGCTCTGGCAGCCCTTGCCGCTCGCCGCCGTCGCCGCTAATGCGCCGCGGCCACCGGCGTCAAAATCCTTATGAGGGGGCTTGGTAAATGCCAAGCCCTCTCATTGGTTAGGAGGCAGACGGGGAGGCTCCCTTGCATGCACAAAAGTGAAAATCCTTGACCTGTCAGGCCGGGGAGTATAATATGGCGGTGCGATGAAGAACGCGGTTAAACGATCATTGGTGGCGAATGCCATTGTGCTGGGCGCAGTTGTCGGCGGCAGCCGATTGCTGGGCGTGCCTGCGGAAGAGCTGAAGGCGGTGTTCTGGTTTCAGCTGGTGGTACAGATGCTGATAAATGAGCTGTGGTTATATAGCTCAGCCCTGCCGGTTTTAATCGTCACATTCTTTCACCGGAAAGAGACCTCGCAGGAGCGCTCGGCTCTGCGGGCGATGAAGTTAATTTCTCCCGTTCTGGTGCTGGTACCTGCTTTGCTTTATACCGTGCTTTACCTGCTAAACCCATGGATAGGTGAGTGGGTATACGCGGAGCTGGGCGTGCCCCTTTGTGGCGCTTTGCTGCTGGCCTCTCTGCTGGGGCAGGGGCTGCTGTTTGTTTTGGCGCTGCTGCTGAGCTTGGTCCCGGTGTGTCCTTCAGCGCTGTTTCATGCGCTGGATGACAAGTTAAGCTGAGGCGCCGTAGCAGCCTTACTTCTTCAGCCACACAAGCAGCAGTGCAATGTCCGCCGGGGTGATGCCCGGTATGCGGGAGGCTTGGCCGATGGTGCCGGGGCGCACGCGGCTCAGGCGCTGGCGGGCCTCCGTTTTCATGGCAGGTATGGCATCATAATCAATGTCCGCCGGTATGCGCTTGTCCTCCTGGCGCTGCATGCGCTCAGCGGCTACTCGCATGCGCTCAATGTGAGCTGCAAAGACGACCTCAATGGCGATGGGTTCCCACAGCTCGGCGGGGAAGGTGGCCAGCAGTTCCGGCGGAAGCTGGTGCCAATCATTCTCCGGGCGGCGCAGCCAGAGGTTCAGGTTCACGCCTGGTTCCACTTTCACATGGTTCGTGTGCTCCACACCCCGGCGTATGGCTGCAAGGCGCTCAGAGGCCGCTCTGCCGCGTTCTTCTGAGAGCAGGCCTATCTCAGCCGCGAGGGGGGACAGACGCAAATCTGCGTTATCCTGACGCAGCAGAAGGCGCATTTCTGCACGGCTGGTGAACATGCGGTATGGCTCATCCGTGCCGCGGGTCACGAGGTCATCAATCATCACGCCCAGATAGGCTTGGTCTCGGCGCAGGATGAGGGGCTCACGGCCCTGCAGGGAAAGGATGGCGTTAGCACCTGCCAGCAGTCCTTGGCCGGCGGCTTCTTCATAACCGCTGGTGCCGTTAATTTGGCCTGCAAAGTAGAGTCCGCGTACGCGTTTGGTTTCCAGAGTGGGCAGGAGCTCCGTGGGCGGCACATAATCGTACTCCACGGCATAACCGGGGCGGATAAGTTCCGCGCGTTCCAAGCCGGGGATGCTGTGCACGATGTCCTGCTGTACGAAGAAGGGGAGGCTGGAGGAGAGACCGTTCAGGTAGTACTCATCCGTACTGCGGCCCTCCGGCTCGATGAATATCTGATGGCGCTCCTTTTCAGCGAAGCGTACCACCTTGTCCTCAATGCTGGGGCAGTAGCGCGGGCCTGTACCCTCAATCACACCGCCAAAGAGCGGGCTGTACTGCAGATTCTGCCGGATGATGTCATGCGTGCGCTCGTTGGTGTATGTGGCTGCGCAGGGGAGCTGATGGAGCTCGAAATCGGCATCCGCCAGGTAATTGAGCGTGCAGTGGGGCTCCGAAGAGCGGTGAAGGACCTCACGCGAGATATTACTGAAGAGGGGCGGTGGTTCATCGCCGGGCTGCATTTCCAGCGAGCTGAAGTCGATGGTGCTGCCCTTGATACGCGGGGATGTGCCGGTTTTGAAGCGGGCGAGCGGGAAGCCGAGCTTTTCCAGGCAGGCAGATATGCCGGTGGGCGCGGCACCCAGTCTGCCACCGGGCAGGTGGTCCATGCCCACATGCAGCAGGCCGCGCATGAACGTTCCGCTGCAGAGCACCACAGCGCGGGCGGCAATCTTCTGCCCCCATGTGGTGGTTACGCCTGTTACTCGGCCATTTTCTACCACGATTTCGGCGGCATCTCCCTGCACGAGTTGCACGCCTTCCGCCGTTTCCATGACCCACTTCATGCGGGCGCGGTAGGCAAGCTTGTCGCACTGGGCACGGGGGGCACGCACGCTGGGGCCTTTGCTGGCATTCAGCATGCGGAACTGGATGGCGGTGGCATCCGTATTCAGTCCCATGGCACCGCCGAGGGCATCAATCTCGCGGACGATGTGGCCTTTGGCCAAGCCGCCGATGGCGGGGTTGCAGCTCATTTGGCCTATGGCGTCCAAATCATGCGTGATGAAAGCAACTGTTCCCCCCATACGAGCGGCTGCGAGCGCGGCCTCGATTCCGGCGTGGCCGCCGCCGATGACGGCTATATCGAAAACAGTGGACATGTGGTAATCGTGAAGATGAAATATTAGCGGAAGCCGCCCATGCTTTCTGCCCTCTGCAGCTCCTGAGCGCACTCGTTGTGGCCAGCAGCCTCAGCGTAATGGCGGGCGGTACGACCGGCGGTATCTCGGTCCAATGGGCCGGCTCCTGCTGCGAGTAGCATCTTGATGGTATTCAGGTGCCCCTTCATAGCGGCAACATGCAGGGCTGTTTGACCGGAGTGGTTCTTGTGGTGGACGTTGGCTCTTGCTTTCAGAAGAAGCTCCACGCAGTAGGCCTGGTTTGCAGCAGCGGCTACAATTAAGGGGGTGTTCTGCAGACGGTCAATCGCATTCACATCCATTTTAGCGGCGATAAGTTGCCTCAGGCTGTCAAAGGCTCCTGTTCTGGCTGTAAAGTGCAAGAGGGTCTCCTCCTCATAGTAATCATTGGGGTTGGCCCCACGCTGCAGAAGAGCTCGCAGGCACTGCGTGTGATTATTCGCGATAGCCCAGTAAAGAAGGCTGCGACCTGCGCTGTCTTTTTCGTTGGGGGATAAACCATTATCCAGCAAGAAACGTACGCTTTCCGTGTGCCCGTTACAACAAGCTAGGTAAAGTGGGGAGGGGACGGAATCTGAAGGCTGGTACTTGGCGCCGTTGTTCATCAGAATACGCAGGCTGTGGGTAGCCCCTTGTTCCGCCGCGATGTGCAGCAGCGTGGTGCCATCAGATTCTCTCTCATTCGGATTTGCGCCTGCTGCGAGCAGGTCAATCATCATATCGTGTCGTCCGTGGGATACTGCTTCCTTCAGCGGGCTATTGAAAGTATCTGCCTGAATGATGGGGGTTAAATCCGTGCCGGCTTTGATAAGGAGGTGGAACAGCTCCTTATCACTTGAGCGGATGGTTGCAATGAGGCGCTCTTGATAATTGCGTGGCGAGATTCTTTTTTCTGCTAGCTCATTGACCGCTGTGAGAATATCCACGCACTTCGTGTGGTTATTAGCCCGGGCGAGATCCAGTGCAGTGGCATTTTGTGAATTTTTGGCGGAGAAATCAGCGCCTGCTTTCAGCAGCTGGCACAGGCAATTACTATGGCCTCCGGCGGCTGCCAGATGGATGGGGGTGTTATTATCCATCTGCTTGTCGGAGGGGCGAGCTCCGGCAGTAAGGAGCAGTGCAAGCGGTTCTTCTCTACCTCGAGCTGCGGCTACTCCTATAGGGGTGAGGTGTTCTTCATTGACGTGATTCAAATCCACGCCTGCCTGAATGAGCAGCTGCAGTTTTTCGCAGTTGTTTTCGCTGATGGCAATGTACATGTGGGTCTCCAGCCCATCAGCAATTCCTCGGCGTTTCAGAATGCTGCGTGACAGTGCGGCAAGACTTTCACTGAAGGTGAGGTCACCCAGTTTATGGATGGCCGTTTCTCCATAGGTGTCTTTAATAGAGGGGTCTGCGCCTCTGGTAAGCAGCAGCCGGATAACCTCACTATGCATGTTAGCCGACGCAAGGTGAAGCGGGGTTCTGCCATCCGGAAGCGGTAGATTCAGTGTTGCCCTGGCTTTCAGTAGCTCGCTCACACAGGCGGCCTGACCATCATAGGACGCAATGTGCAGGGCTGTCCAGCCTTCCGGGGTCATAGAATCTGAGTCTGCCCCGTTGTCAAGCAGCAGCCTGACGCAGGTGGCATTGCGCGCTTTGACCGCGGCCAGAAGTGGTGTGAGGCCAATATCATTGCGAGTTTCAACTGTTGCACCATTTTCGATCAGGTATTGTACACACTCGCTGCGGCCATGTTCTGCCGCTCGGAGAAGCGGGGTTTCACCGGCGCGGTCAGGGGTATCCACAGGTGCACCGGCAGCAACGAGCTGCTTCATGCAGGAAAGGTTACCGGTTCTTGCTGCCTCCATGATGGGGGTAAGGCCATCGCATCCCTCTAGCACGGAGGCACCAGCCGCTATGAGTAACTGGAGGCTTTCCACAGCTTGTTCTTGAACTGCTGTAAGAAGGATGGGGCGTCCGCTGGAATCCCTGGCTTGGAAATCTGCTCCGGCTTCAAGTAGTTTGGATACTATCTGATGGAGATTCTGGCGCACGGCTTCATAAAGAGGCGTCACTCCGGAGCTACAGGCATCCACCTCCGCGTTATGGGCCAGCAGCAGCTCTACAATAGCGAGATTTCGGGCTAGAATGGCCTCATGAAGGGGCGTGCTTCCGCCATAATTCTCAGCGTTCACATCAGCGCCGTTTTCCAGTAGAATTGCCACGCATTCTACGTGCCCGAGCTGAGCTGCTATGTGGAGTACCGTGCGGTTGTAGCTACCAACCGCGTTTACAGACGAGCCACTGGCAATTCTTTGCCGCATGAGCGCGGTATTACCGGTTATTGTGGCATGAAGGAGTGCGGTGTCTAATGGGCCTCTTGCGATTTGAGGTGACGTGTTTGCACGTGCAATGTGATTGCCGTCCGTATTTATAACGGATGGGAGGTCTGGTAACTGCGAACTTATTGTAACTGTTTGATTTTCTATGGAAGGGAGGTCGCTCAGCCGTGGAGATTCATCGACAGTACGCCTCTGGCTCCGTGGCTCTTTTGAGGGGAGCTGCGTAGAATCCTTTCCCGGTACATTCTCAGGCGGTGAGTAAACGAAGCTAAGCCCCACCAGAGCGACTGAGAAAACACCAATGAAAAGGATATTCAGCTTGATTCTAGTAGAACGAAATCTCATTTCCGTTATTAGACAGTGGCTGAGATTGCCATAGCGATTCGCTCCGCAGCCTCAGGGCAGGCCTGTGCGAGCATGGCCTGTTCCATGGTGTTGCGAGCGTTTGGATTCATAATAGTGTTATGAACGAAGCCATGAACAATCTCCGAGGTAAGTTCTGATTGAGCGCACATGATTGCTGCTCCGGTATCAGCGAACACGCGGGCATTACAGGTCTGATGGTCATCCGCCGCAAAGGGGAAGGGTATGAGCAGGCTAGCCTTGCCTAAGAAGGACAGCTCAGTGAGCGTGGAGGCACCCGAGCGTGTGATGACGCCATCTGCGGCTGCGTAGGCAGCGGGCATGTCTGAGCAGAACCCGGTTACGGTTATATTCTTGGCCCCGGCTGCCAAGGTGTTTACGCGTTCGTAATCCTGTCTACCGGCGATGACGAAGTAATGTACGTCTGAATCCGCCTTAGCCGCTTCTATCAGCATGCTGTTCAGATTCTTTGCACCCTGTGAGCCACCGGTGACAAGAATGACGGTTTTGTTCTTCGGTAGGCCGAGGCGTTCACGGGCTTCCTCCGTGGTGGGTAGGTGGCGCAGCTCTTCGCGCACCGGGGTGCCGGTAACGATGCACTGCCGCCCACCGAAATGCGCAGCAGCTTCTTTCAGGCCCAGCAGCACGGCGGTGCACCAGCGGGCTGTCAGGCGGTTGGACTTGCCGGGCATGGCATTGCTGTCATGCACATAGGTACGCAGCCCCAGTTTGTGGCCGGCAAGAACGGGTGGCAGGGAGGTAAATCCACCCATGCCAATGACGATATCAGCTTTCTCCCGGTGGATGATGCTGCGGCAGGTTAGATAGGTGCGCAGCATTTTCCAGAGGAAGCCGGGCATGCGCAGGGAGAGTGTGGGCGGCTTTGCAATGGCCTGAACCGTGTGGAACTCCAAGTCGCCATATTTGCGGGAGGCTTCAGCATCCACTTCTTTCTGGGAGATGAGTAGCACGGGATGATGCCCCATGCTGCGCAGCTGTTGTGCAACGGCAATGCCCGGGAAAAGGTGGCCGCCTGTACCGCCGCAGGCGATGACAACGTGAAGTGGTGTGCTCATGATTTTATGATTTGTCTTGGAGTCTGCGAGTGGGCCAGTAAGTTTCCTTCTTGTTTGGAGTATGGCGTTGGATGCTAGTTAGAAGCCCTATGGCCGCAATAGTGAAAACAAGGTTAGTACCGCCGTAACTGATGAAGGGAAGCGGCAGACCGGAGTTCGGTAGAAGTGAGGTAACTACCATCATGTTCAGAGCTGCTGGCCAGAAGATGGTGCACACCAGCCCCACTGCAAGCAGGCGCCCGAAGGTGTCATTCGTCTGCAGTGCCAGAACAATGCCTGAGAGCGTCATCATCGTGAAGAGTAACAGCACGCCTGCGGTGCCTACAAGCCCCCATTCCTCACCGATTTCCGCGAAGATGAAGTCCGTGTGGGCAAAGGGAAGGTTGCCGTACTTCTCAATGCCGTCTCCCAGCCCCACGCCGAAGGCTCCCCCTCGGGCAAAAGCCAGCATGGATATCCACTGCTGGCAGCCGGCTTCGTGCTTGTAGCGCTCAGGGTCAAACCATGCGTATATGCGCTCCAAGCGGTTCGGGCTTCCGGTGGCTTGGTCAAAAAGTACGAGGAAGCCAAGAGCCACTACCAAGGCCAGTACCCATCCGCGGACACCTGCTACGTACATGACGCAGAACCCGGACATACCCAGAGCCGCCGCCGTTCCCATGTCCTTTTCCACGAGAATGAGCAGTAGAGGGAGACCGAAGATAACACCGGGCATAACGAACCCCTTCCAGAAGGTGCCAGCCATCTCGCGGTGAGTGGTGTACCAGTGGGCTAGGCATATCATGAGAACACTCTTGGCCAGCTCACTGGGCTGGAAGGTGATGAAGCCAAGGTTTACCCAGCGGTTTTCACCGTTGATGTTCATGCCCACAATGGGTAAGAAGCAGAAGATAAGCAGGGCTACCAGAACCCACCAGAAAGTACGCACCCAGTTACGCAGAATATGGTAGTCAATCGTGCTGAGAACCAGTGCCGCGGTCAGTCCTAAGCTTGCGAATATGCACTGCTTACGCAGGAAGGTGTTAGGGTCTTCTTCGGCACCAATTGGCGCGCACAAGCCGGTGCTGGCCACCATCATGATGCCCAGAATGAGCAGCGTGATGAAGCAGAACCAGATACAGATGATGCTGAGACGCGTAGACATGTGCCGATGCCGGAAAAGTGATTATTCGGCGATGCGAATTCTATCCCCAATGCGGATGTTTCCTGCGCGGGAAGCCGGGATGTTGTTCAGTTCCAGAAGCTTGTTCAGGGGGATTCTATTGCGACGAGCGATGGCTCCCAAGGTCTCACCTCTTCGGATGGTATGGTACTTGGCTTCCTCGTTAGCCGTTTCTGTGGCTTGCTGTACAGCGACCTGACGTCCCTCGGCGGAGTCCGCCGCTACAGGGATGTTCAGGTAGGTGCCGCTGATGATGTTGTTACCCTGCAGCTGAGGATTGGCCGTGCGGATATCAGTCACGCTGACACTGTACTTCTGAGCTATGCGGTAAAGGGTGTCACCGGAGGTAACGTGGTGCTTAACGATAGTCGGAGTAGCGGGAGCGGCCGGAGCGGGTGCCGGTGCGGGTTCTACCGCGGGAGCAGGTTCGACTGCCACAACAGGAGTTACTATCTCCGGCTCGGTGACGGGAGCCACAGGAGCGGATTCAACGGGAGCTTGTGTGATGTGGCTGGGAGCAGCAGTGGGCTGAGGCTGGCGTACAGGATTAGCCACGGGCCCTTCCACGGGCTGGGGCAGTACATCATTATTCTCCTGCTGCTGCACCGGAGTGGGCGGAGCAGGGGGCGGCGTGATGGTGGTGGCGGCGATGGGAGCTGCCTCACCGGATTTAATCTTACCACGCAGAATGACACCGCCGATAACGATGAGGTGGATGAGCAGCAGGCCGATGATAAGGCGCACTACTGTGACGCTGTTGGTGCGGTCCTCCACGAGCCCGGTATCACTGCGGTGGCGCTTGAGTTTGTTGTTGATTAAAGCGCGGAAAACGTGTTTCTTGGGTTTTGCCCGAGCCATGTCGGAATTGCGGAAGGATGATTGGGGATGACGCTTCATATGGGGACAGGGGATAATAAGAGGTGGGATTAGAGATTAAGAGTTTTAAGCACAGCGGCGCGGAAGCACTCACCACGCTGCACATAGCCGGTAAACTGGTCGAAGGAGGAGGTGCCGGGTGAGAAGAGTACCACGTCACCCTGCTTGGCTTCCTGAGCGGCAGCCGTCACGGCTTCCTGCACGGTCTCTACCTGAATGGTACGGCACACGGGGGAGAAGGTGTTCATCAGCTGGGAAGCAATCTGGCCGAAGACGATGCAGCAGCGGGCCTTCTCAGCCAGCATGGGATTGATGGCGGTGTAGTCCAGCCCTTTGTCCTTACCGCCTGCCAGCAGGATGATGGGGCGGGTCTGGGAGCGAACGGCGGCTTCCGTGGAGTGCAGGTTCGTGCTCTTGGAGTCGTTCAGCCAGAGGATGCCGTCCATCTCCGCTACGGTTTCACAGCGGTGGCCGGGCGGGCAGAAACTGCACAGGCCGGCGGAAATCTGCTCATCACTCAGGCCTACGGCACGGCATGCCAGAGTGGCAGCCATGGCGTTCTCCGCATTATGAGCCTGCTCCAGAGTAGTACCGCGAAGCTTGGTGAGCTGAGCCGGGCCCTCCATGATGTAGCCGTCTTTGTAGTAGAGCTGGCCGGAGTCCGCCACGGAGGAGAACTCAGCCACGCGGGGCTTTACACCGGGGAGGTTTTCACCCACGCGAACGATGGCAAGTTGCTCCTCACTCATGTTTTCAAAGACGCGCAGTTTAGCGTTGAAGTAGTCCTCCACCTTCGTGTAGCGATCCATGTGATCCGGTGCGAAGTTCAGCCAGATGGCTACCTCCGGGCGGAAATCAATGATGGTCTCCATCTGGAAGGAGGATACCTCCAGTACAGCGAATTCAGGTTGCTCGGGGAGCAGGGCCAGCTCGCAGAGCGGGTAGCCGTAGTTACCGCATGCTTTAGCTGTGTGGCCGGCCTGCAGGAGGACGTGTTCGAGCAGTGCTGTGGTGGTGGTTTTGCCGTTGGTGCCGGTGATGGCGATGATGCGGCCTGTGTAGAAATGATAGCCCAGTTCAATTTCACCAATAATGGGGGCACCGGCGCAGGTGAAGGCTAGTGTCCACGGTATATCAGCCTCAATGCCCGGAGAGAGCACCACGATTTCAGCAGCAAAGGCTTGTGCCTCCTGTTCGCCGGCGCCTGCTACGAAGCGGAGGGCGGAATCGGCGCAGGTGGCTTTCGGATTGCTGTCGAATATGCACACTTCACCGGCACCTTTGGCAAGTGCCAGACGCGCGGCGGCTACGCCACTGCGGCCGCAACCGAGAACTGCTACTTTTTTACCGGAGAGATTCATGGCCATGGGGGATGGGGATTCTACTATATTTTAGTGACTCAGGCAAGAGAAAAAATAGGCCCAGAACAACGAATTCAGGCAAGAGAAAAATAGGCCCAGACCAACGAATGCCAGAATACCAGCCACAATCCAGAAGCGGATGCATACCTGAGTTTCGCTCAGGCCGGCTTTCTCAAAATGGTGGTGAATGGGAGCCATGCGGAAGAAGCGGCGGCCCTCGCCGTATTTGCGGCGAGTGTACTTAAACCACGCTACCTGAATCATCACGGAAAGTGCTTCCGCTACGAACACACCGCCGATGATAACCAGCAGCAGCTCGCTGCAGGTGCATACTGCAATGGTGCCCAGTGCACCACCGAGGGAAAGGGACCCGGTATCACCCATGAAGACACGGGCAGGATTACAGTTGAACCACAGGAAACCGGCACAGGCGGATACAATAGTCAGCGTGAACAAGCTGAGGCCACTGTCAATGATTGCGAAGGTGATGGCGGCGATAATCATACAGCCGCTTGCCAGGCCATCGAGGCCGTCCGTCAGGTTTACGGCGTTGGAAGTGCCGATGATAACGAGGATGGCAAGGGGGATGAAGAGCCAGCCGATGTTCAGCGGGCCGTAGAAGGGTACAAGGATGTTACATACGTGCGGGCAGGCAAAGTACAGGTAGAAGCTGCAACCGACGGCTGCTACGAACTGCAGCGCAATCTTGAACCAGCCACTCACGCCGTCCGTGCTCTTCTTGGTGATTTTTGCGTAATCGTCCAAGAAACCAAGGAAGGCTGTAATAGAGGTGACTATCAGGCAGCACTGCACGCGCGGATCCGTCAGGTCACACACGAGAAGGCTGGTGAGCAGTACGAGACCGATGAGCATGAGGCCACCCATGGTGGGAGTGCCTACCTTGCTGCTGTGCTCAGGTGCCAGCACTCCCCTGCAGGTGGTGCGGATGGGCTGGCCAGCCTTCATGGCGCGAAGGATGGCGATAAGTTTCGGCCCGATAATGAGGGAACCGACAAAGGGAATTACCAGTGCCAGAATGGCCAGGATAATCGGGTTAGTGTCACAGAGTTCGAGCATAACTTATTTGGTGGGGGTGAGAGTGGGGAAGAGTTCGTACATGGTGCGCTCCATGCCGGCGGAGCGTGAGCCTTTGAAGAGAATGGCATCACCCGGCTCTATCATACGGCGCAGGGCGGTGGCGGCTTCGTCCGGTGTGCTCACGAGCATGGCCGGGATGCTTTCAGCCGCTGCTTCGCAGAGTGCAAGTGTCTCCGCGCATTCAGGGCCTACAACGACGACTGCGGTGTATCCCAGCCCGGCGGCACACATGCCTACCTCAGCGTGGGCGGCTATACCGCCTTCGCCTAGCTCGCCCATCTTGCCGAGCACGGCGAAGCAGCGCTTGGGTCCGCGCAGGGAGGCCACCGTGTGCAGGGCTGCTTTCATGCTTTCAGGGTTGGCATTATAGGTGTCATCCACCACGGTGAAACCATCCACTTCTTTGCAACCTAAACGGCCCTTTGTGAGGGCGGCGGCGGAGAGGCCGTCCGCTATTTGCTGCAGGGTGCAGCCGAGTTTCCAGCCGGCGGCGGCAGCCAGCAGGCTGTTGCTTACCATGTGGGCTCCGGGCACGGGAAGGTTCACGCGTATTTCACCCACACCTTCGATGTGCAGGTCATAGCTGCTGCCTGTGGCGGTGGAGCGTACATTGAGCGCGCGCACGAGGCTGTCGCACCCGCCTGTGGGCAGGGGAGTGGCCTTCGTGCTGGCGGAGATGGTGGCTGCGAAATCATCCGTAGCCGGGTAAATCATGTAGCCCTCCTCAGGCAGAGCACGGGCTACTGTGCATTTTTCCTCAGCGATTGCCTCACGGGTGCCGAGGAATTCCATGTGGGCAGAGCCGATGGTGGTGATGATGCCGATTTGCGGCTGAGTCATGCGGCAGAGCGGTGCCAGTTCGCCTGCATGGTTCATACCCATTTCCCAGATGGCGGCCTCAGTTCCTTTCTCTGCGCTGAGAATGCTCAGGGGGGTGCCGATGTGGTTGTTCAGATTTCCCTTGGTGGCAATGGCTTGGAAGCGTTGTGAGAGCACGGAGAGGCACATGTCCTTCGTGCTGGTTTTGCCGCTGGAGCCGGTGAGCCCCACTACGTGCAGCGGTGCCAGCTGGCCGCGCCACCACAGTGCCAGTTCCTGCAGCGCCCGCAGGGTGTCCGGTACAAGTATCACCGTGCAGGCCGGGTCATATGTGCCGGAAAGGCGGCTGACGATGACTGCCGCTGCATCCGCCGAGGCGGCAGCAGCGAAGTTGTTGCCATCGAAGCGCTCGCCACTGAGGGCGAGGAAGATGCAGCCCGGTGTCACGGCGCGGCTGTCGGTGGTGAGGCCGGCGGTGATGGCGCGGCTGCCCTGCGCCACGGCCTGACCGGCGGTGGCGGTGATGAGGTCACTGATGGCAATGCTTTGCATGGTGCGGTGGGGGAGTTTACTTTTTGCCTTCGGGCTTGCGAGAGGGAACGCTACGACCTTCAGGATTCTTTTCTGCGTAGTATTTGGCTACAACGGCGGAATCCGAGAAGGTGATGGTTTCCGTGGCGAATTCCTGATAGTTTTCATGCCCCTTACCGGCGATGAGGACGCAGTCGCCCGGGCGGGCATTTTCCAGCGCGGCGCGGATGGCTTCCTCGCGGTCCGTGATGCGGTGCTGCTTTTCCTTGGGAATGCCGGGCATGATGGCATCTATAATCTTCTCCGGGTCCTCAGAGCGGGGATTATCACTGGTGACGATGCATACATCACTGTAGCGAGCAGCGGCTTCACCCATGAGGGGTCGCTTGGTCGTGTCGCGGTCACCGCCGCAGCCGAACACGGTGAAGACGCGGCCTTGGCGGCAGAGCTGCTTCATGGTGCGGCATACGTTCTCCACGGCATCAGGCGTGTGGGCGTAATCCACGAAGCACTGTACATTGTTCACGCTGCTCACCAGCTCCATGCGGCCCGGAACCTGCGGAGACTGTGCCAAGCAGGAGATGGCATCACGGATGTTGATGCATGCTGCCACGGCGCCGGCGAGGGCGGCCAAGCTGTTGCTGAGATTGAACTCACCGATGAGGGGAGTACGCACAAGGTAGGTCTTCTTCTGGTAGTGCAGTTCGTACTGGCTGCCCTTCAGGGAGATGATGCGAGGCTCGGCGCGGAAGTCCGCCTCAGCCACGGTGCCGAAGGTGCGCACGCGCATGATGGGGCGCAGTTCTTCTGCCAAGCGGCGGCCGTATTCATCATCCACATTAATGACGGCGGTGGCTTTGGGAGCGCCAAAGGCTGCCATATCCGTGAAGAGTTTCTTCTTGCACTGGTAGTACTCCTCCATGGAGCCGTGGTAATCCAAGTGATCCTGAGTGAGATTCGTGAAGATGCCCACACGGAACTCACAGCCGGCGGTACGGTACTGGTGCAGGGCGTGGGAGGATACCTCCATGGCGCAGGCGCGGCAGCCGTTCTGTACCATATCTGCCAGCTTGCTCTGAAGCTCAGCGCAACCGGGGGTGGTGTTATGGGAAGGCTCGCGGCGGGCGCCATCATCATAAAGGATGGTGCCGATGAGGCCGGCCTTCTGCCAAGTGGCGCGGAAGATGGCGTTGGCGAGGTAGCTGATGGTGGTCTTGCCGTTCGTGCCGGTGACACCGAGCAGCACAAGCTGCTGGGAGGGTAAATCATTCCAAGCACTCATGAGAAGCCCGTCTGCCAGCTGGCTGTTCTCTACCTGAACCCAGCAGATACCGGCTTGTTCCGCCGTGGCAGGGCAGGGCGTTTCCGCCACAATGGCCACGGCTCCGGCCTGAATGGCGGCATCTATGGCGCTGTGGCCGTCAAACTTTGTGCCCTTCACGGCCACAAAGCAGCTGCCCGGTATAACGCGGCGGCTGTCATCTGTGAGCAGGGTGAGCGGCTTGCGCAGCTTGCCTGTCACCACGGCTCCGGGGAGCACTGAGAAGAGTTGTTTCTTATTCATAACTGTATGTGCTGGGTTTAAAATTACTGTTCTCTGCTATTGTTTCCGGCGGCCTGTTCTTCCAGATATTTCTCGTAGGCTTCCGGATCACTCGGTTGAAGATTAAGTACCTTGATGAAGCGCTCGGCTGCAGCTCGGAAAATCGGTGCTGCCACTGTGCCACCACCTGCGCCACAATCTCGGGGGTGCGGCTCGTCTATCACTGTCATCACCACAAGGCGAGGATTGTCAATGGGCAGGACGCCCGCGAAGGATACAGTGTACAGGCCTTCATAGTAACCGCCGCCGGGGCGGTTCTTTTTAGCTGTGCCGGTTTTGCCGCCAATGCGGAAGCCGGGAATGGCCGCTCTCGTAGCAGTGCCACGGCCGGCCGGGCCGCTCTTTTCTGTAACGGTTTCGAGTGCCCCACGGATAGCTCTGGCCGTGCTGGGAGACATGACTCGGCAGACTTCCTGCGGGGGGCAGGGGTCATACACGGAGCCATCTGCCGCGATGATGCTGTCAATGAGTCGGGGGCGCATGCGTACGCCATCATTAGCGATGGTGGCGTACACCATAGCCATGTGCAGCGGCGATACGGATACTGAGTAGCCGTATGCGATGCGTGAGAAATTCACCAAATGGTTACCATTGGCCAGCCTACAGGCACCGCCACTGGGGAGATCCACGCCGCTGCTCTCCGTCAGGCCGAAGCGCTGCACGTACTCGTGGTAATTGCCCCATTTGCAGGCAATGGCGATACGGGCAGCACCCGGATTACTGGATTTTTTCAGGGTCTGCCCCACGGTGAGGACGCCGTAGTTGTACGGGTTGTCAGTCACGGGGCGACTGTTTGCAATGGGGAGGGGGTGGCAGCTCACGGGGGTGTTAATGCCCATGATTTTGTTATCCACCGCTGTTGTAACGGCTACCACCTTGAAGGTGGAGCCGGGTTCATAGCGAGTTTGGCAGGCGAAATTGAAGTCACCGGTGACGATGGCGCCATTATCATCACGCACAGTACCACGCTCGAAGGTGCCTTCGTGCGTGATAAGGTTCTTGGTGTTAAGGTTGATAGCCGGGCGGCTCACCATGGCCAGAATATCACCGGTGTGGGGATCCACCACAATCATGCAGCCTCTGCGGGCTCGGTAGTGCCTCATGCCGCGGTCCAGCTCCTGTTCGCAGATGGCCTGCAGGCGCATATCAATGGTGAGCCTGAGGTTTAGGCCGTGTTTGGGTGGGAGGTAGCGGTCATCCTCATTCGGCAGTACTTGGCCACGGGCGTTGTGGCGGTATTCTCTCAGGCCGTCCGTACCGGCGAGGTAGCTGTTGAAGATGCCTTCCACACCGCAGGTGCCTTCATTACGGGCATCCACATAGCCGAGCACATGGCTGAGCATTTCAGGCATCACATAGCTGCGGCGCAGCTCCGTCTTTACCTGAACACCTCGCACGTGAGCGCTCCGGAGTGCCTCGCGTATCTGATCCGCTGTTTCTACGGGGAGTCCTCGTGCAAGAAGAATTTCCATGCGGTAGCGGCGGCGTTCTTCGGAACCGCTCGCCTCCGCTTCTCGATTGAAGGCCTCCACCTCAGGCTGGGCGATGAGGTTAATGATATCTTCCCGCGTGGTGTAGCGCACGCGTTCCTCGTACTGAGCAGGTATGGTAATGGTTCTGCCGCGGCGGGTAATGGTGCGCTCCGGCTCAATTTCCACACGTTCCTTAATCTCTATATGGCGGAGGAAGGGGTGAATAATTTCCGCTACAAGTTCATCATGCGCGC
Source organism: uncultured Verrucomicrobiales bacterium (assembly GCA_937885815.1). Classification (GTDB taxonomy): domain Bacteria; phylum Verrucomicrobiota; class Verrucomicrobiia; order Verrucomicrobiales; family Akkermansiaceae; genus Akkermansia. The sequence goes on from CALABM010000064.1 coordinate 21,272, forward strand.
GGAAGAGTTCCGCCACCTTTACGGGGTCATAGTTCTGTATGCGAGCGGAGCGGGTGGGATCCGCCATGATTTCGCGGCGGCGTTCGGCGCGCTCTTCTAGGGTGAGTTCCTCCTCTACGGACTCGAGAAGCTTGGCGCGAGCACGGCTGAATAATCTGCGGCGTACTGCCGGGTCCGTAGTGTTTTTCCAAGCTTCGCTGTTGCTGACTTGGTTGTAGGCGAGGCCATCTACTACGAGTGTGACTTCACGGAGGTGATAGCGGTCACCGATGAGCTCGGCTGATTGGATGTTGTTCGTGAGGATTTCCTCATTGCGATCCATGATGATACCGCGCTCGGCTGGTATCGTTTCTCGCTCGATAAGCTGCTCTCTGGCAATGTTACCGCATTTCTGACTATCAATTACCTGCAGTTCTACCAGCCGGAAAGCCACGGTGATGGAGATGCCCATCACAGCGGTGCAGAGCCATAGACAGCGTCCGGCAAATGGTATTTTGGTTTTCATGCGTAAGTAATCTTGGAGCAGTGCGGCTTAACGGCTGGCTGTAGCGGCGGTACGGTTTAGGTCTCGCTCGCTGCGGGCGAGCTCAATCTGATTACGTGAAATCTCGCGCAGAGGGGAGTTTTCTGCTTGCAGGCGGCTTCTCATGGCCCAACGGTTCGTTTGTGCGTTGATTTTTGCACGGTAATGGTTGGCACTCATGCGGCAAACGGAGATTTTGCGCTGCAGCTTGTCAATCTCAGTCTTAACGGCAACCTGCTGATTCTTGAAGTAGGCATATGTTACACCACAACCGGCGGTAACAACGGCGAATACCACCATCCACAGAAGGAAGGCGATACTGATGCGGCCGGCGAAGCGGGAGGAAGGGGTTTGGTTCTGAGACATGTGCGTGGAAAGGATTTCAGAGTTTTTCGATGACTCGCAGCTTGGCGCTGCGGGAACGCGGATTGGCGGTGAGCTCAGCTTCCGCGGGGGTAAGGGGTTTGCGGTATACCTGACGGGCGGCATATGCCGGGTTTGGGCGGGGAGCCGGCCATTCCGGGCGGTCTATCTCGGGCTTGCAGACGTGTTCGAAATAGCGCTTTACGGCGCGGTCTTCAAGGCTGTGGAAGGTAATCACGGCAAAGCGGCCTCCGCTCTTCAGCAGGCTCAGGCCACTCTGCAGTAGCTCATCCAGTGCGCCGAGCTCATCATTCACGGCTATGCGCAGTGCTTGGAAGCTTCGGGTGGCGGGGTGCTGCTTGCCTTTGCGCGGCAGCACAGCGGCGATGATGGATGCCAGCTGTGTGGTGGTGGTAATGGGGGCCTTGGCGCGCTCCTGAACGATGCGGCGTGCAATGGCGCGGCTGGCGCGCTCCTCGCCGTACTGCCAGAGAATATCTGCGATTTCTGCCTCCGGTGCCGTGTTTACGATGTCTGCCGCGCTGCGGGGGGCAGAGGGGTTCATGCGCATGTCCAGCGGGCCTTCATGCAGGAAGGAGAAGCCACGCTCTGCGCAGTCCACCTGAGGGGAGGAGATACCGATGTCTGCCAGCAGGCCATCCACCTGTTCCACGCCGCGTTTGCGGAGCATTTCCACGGCGTTGCGGAAGTTGCCGGCGATGACGTGTAGGCGGTCGCCGTATGCGGCCAAGCGAGCCTTTGCCGCGGCACGGGCTGCGGGGTCTTGGTCAATGCCCCATACCTCGGCCCCGGCCTGAAGAAGGCGCTCTGTGTGGCCACCGCCGCCCAGGGTGGCATCCACCAGCACCTTGCCTTCAGCAGGCTGCAGCGCCTCCACGGCTTCGTTCAGCAGCACGGTTACGTGGTGGAAATCACCGGAAGTGTACTCGGGTGTATCAGCCTCCTCTTCGCTGCTGCGGCAGGCTTCCTGCCACGCTGCGCCCTCGGCGGCGCTCATGGCCTGCACGATGGGGGCACTGCACCATTCCATGCCGGGGGTGGCTTTCTGCCAGCGGGCTTGGGCGGAGACCATGTCGTCATCGCCCTGAAGCTCCATCAGCACTTCGGCGCAGGCTGTGCCGAGGCGGTAGGCCAGCACGGCAGAATCCGCCTTCAACGCCTGTGCCAGCGCCTCTGCGCGCGCGAAAGAAAAAGCTGCGCGGGATGCCTGTGTGAGCGGAAGCTCTATTTTGTTGACGGTGAGGGAGTAAAGCTCCTTTTCGAGCTGACCGAGAAGGCCGCGGGAGCCCTTGATGCCGGCGTCTCTCATGCGCGCGAGCAACTCGCGACGCTGTGCCGCCCAGTCCTCCAGCTGGTTTTCCTGCAGGGCACATTTCTCCCACATAAGCACCCGGTAACAGGTGCCCGTCGGGGGGTGAGCTGCTGCAGAAGTTATGGATTCGGACGGTGTCATCAGAGCATGCGGAATTTCTTGTTGAGCGGATTTTCTTTGTTCGGTTTCGGCGCGTTTTCGGCGGCGAAGTCTTCAGTGTTCCAGATTTCGAAGTGGGCTGTGCGGCCGACCAGCTGAGCGTATTCCGCCAAGCGGAGGCGGTCTCTCTGCTGCTTGGGGATGAGCAGTTTGCCTTGGGTGTTTACCTCGGCCACAAAGCTGTTTCCAGCTATGCTGCCTATGTATTCATCCACGTCACCCAGCTCATGGCCGTCAGCCAGTGCGCGTTCGCGTATCTCACTGAGCTTCTGTGCAAAGCTTTCGTGAGTAAAACACTTCAGTATGTTGTACTCGTGGTATGTGCTTGCCAGCATTACCACTTCCTGCCCAAACACTACACGCCAGCCAGCCGGAATCGCCACTCTATTCTTGGGATCCAGCTTGTGGGCATAATTGCCCATAAACATGACTTTGGGTGCAGATTCGAGCATCTTCGTACACTTACCTCTACACCTAGTACACTCTAATACACCTAAAAAGTCAATCCAAATTTTTCAAAATACAGAAAAAAGTGTGTTCGCTGTCTTATTTTTCGTAGCCGAGGGAGGCGTAGGAAAGCGCGAGAGAAAAAATGAGAGAAAGGGTATGAAAAGAAAGGTTGCAAGTGGGTGAAAAATAGGTTAGAATAGCGCTGCTATGCTCAGGATGAAGCTATTTTACGCATTATTTCTTATGCCGCTGGTGATGTTACCCGTATCAGAGGCTCAGGGAGTAGCGGCGCAGGAAGCCGTGGTAGAGGCCGGTGGGGATGACCAGGAAGAGGTAGTTGAGACTGTACATTTGGGTGGCGAAGAGCTTAACGATGGCATGGGTGAAGGTGTGGGGCCTGCAGGGGAGTATGAACAGACGGTCGCGCCGGATTTGCCTGTGCATGTGGACACCGGCAATGAGGCTGGCGAGACTCCGGATATTCCAGAGTCCGGGATTCGTCCTGTACCGGATTCCGGGAGCAATGTGGCGGAGCATGACCCCTCGCGTGTGGCCTACGCGCGTACGCGCCGCAATGCACGCACGATGTCACTTACGGTACCCGGCCCGCGCGGGTTGATTACGGATCGCAATGGTGAGGTTCTGGCATGCTCTGAGGTGGCATATCAGCCTACAATTAACTTTGGCCAGCTGGAGCAGGATGATGATGCCTCTGTGCTGGCATTGGCTCGCAAGGTGATGTCTGAGTACGAGGCCGCAGGCTTCCGCATTGGCGAGCGAACAGACGAGCAGCTGCTGGAGCATTACCGCCACCGCCGCTGGATGCCCCTGAGCGTTGGCCCGGTGGTACGGGCAAGAGCTGTAGCCGCTCTCCGAGAAAAAGCTGAGCAGATTGAACATGGCTGGCTGATGCCTCTCTACATCCGCCTTTATCCGCAGGGGGAAACTGCGGGGCACATTCTGGGCTATACCGGTGTACAGGCTAAGTTGCCCACTGGGCCTATAAATCATAATGACCCTATCTTTGAACGTCAGGAGGGGCGCTCTGGACTGGAGCTGCAGTTCAATCAGCAGTTAATTGGTCGCCCCGGGTTGTGGCGCCTCATGTTTGATGAGTCCGGCCGCAAAATTCTGGATGAGCACCAAGTGAAGCCCCGCCCGGGTGGTACCTTGGTAACCACGCTGAACCTAGAGTGGCAGCGCGCGGCTGAGGAATCGCTCCGGCGCAATACCTTGGGCCGCGGTGCTTTCGTGATGGTGGATGTCCACACCGGTGAGGTGGTGGTCATGGCCTCTGTGCCGAATTTTGACCCGAACACCTTTATTCCTTCTATCTCTCAGGCTGATTATGATGCCCTGAGAAATGATGATAATAATCCCCTTGTTTCCCGTGCTTTCGCCGGTGTGTATCCGCCTGCGTCCACTTTTAAGACGATTACGGTGGCCGCGGCTCTTCACTATGGCATCATTCGGGAGGATACTTACGTCAATTGTCCGTACAGTATCAGAATCGGTGGCCATACGTTCAAGAATCACAGCCAATTTGCCGGCAATATTAATTGTATCACGGCACTTTCTGTTTCAAATAACCCCTTCATGTATCAGGTGGCGGCCACACGTGAGCCTCGCATTGGGGCGGAGCGTCTTTGTGAGTTTGCTCGCCGCTTTGGGTATGGTGCCACCACCGGGCTGCCTATTGCGGACAAGGCAGGTAATGTGCCTGATGAGTCCTGGATGTTCCGCAACTATTCGCGCGGTTTCATGCAGGGTGATGCTGCGAATATATCCATCGGTCAGGGGCCGTTGCTGGCCACTCCTCTGCAGGTAGCTCATGCCATGGCCGGTATAGCGAATGGAAATTATCTGCCCAAGCTTCATCTGGTGCGCCAGATGCTGGATGTGGATGGCAATGTGGTGTATCAGTTTAATCCCACGGTGGAGAATAACCTGAGAGATTTGTCTGATTCTCTCGCTGTGGTGCGCCGCGGTATGCGCGCTGTGGTGTATAATGGCTCCGGTCGCCGTGCTGCACTCAGTTATGTAGATAACGCCGGTAAGACCGGTACGGCTCAGTGGGGACGCCCCTCGGATGATTGCCGTCTGGCTTGGTTTGCCGGTTTCCTGCCGGCGGATAATCCTCGTTATGCATATGCCGCGTTGTATGAGGGCAAACCGCACCAGCGCATTTCCGGTGGCCGTATGGCTGCTGCTATCGTGAAGAGTTTCTTTGAGTCTATCCGCCCGAGCATGGAGCAGGCTCTGCGTGCTCCCGGCCGCGCACTGGAAACGGGTGAAGCTGAGATGACTGAAGAGGAGCGTGCTGCCGCGGAGGAAGAGGCCGCCATGAATGCTCAGCGTGAGGCTGAGGCGGCTCGTAGGCGTCAGGAATCTCAGCGCCGCCACCGCCAGAGCGGTTGGGATGATGGGCGCTCACGTCACTGATTAAAACGCCTGGCTTAGTTTAATATGCGCTTATTTCCGGCCGCTTCGTGCGGCCGGATTTTTTTTGCCGCGTGGTTATAGGAATTCTCGCGGTGCGGCGGCGGGGATGGCATACATGAAGCGCGCACCGTAATATTTGGAGGTAACGCGGGAATCCAGCAGGGTGATGATGCCATGGTCCGTCTTGCTGCGGATGAGGCGGCCGATGCCTTGGCGGAACTTCAGTAGGGCTTCCGGCAGGGAGTAGTCACGGAAAGCATTGCCCCCGCGGGCGGTGATGTCTTCCATGCGGGCCTCTGTCAGCGGGTTGGAGGGTGATTCAAAGGGGATTTTAGTGACGATGACGTTGGAGAGTGCTTCTCCGGGGACGTCCACACCCGTCCAGAAACTGTCCGTGCCCAGCAGTACGCTGCCTATGTTCTGTTTGAAGTCCCTCAGCATGCGGGAGCGGTCCTGCCCGTCTCCCTGCACGAGCAGAGGCCAGCCGCGTTCTGTACAGTATGGGCGGAGCAGCCCCGCCATGCGGCGCATGAGGTTGTAACTGGTGAAGAGCACGAAGGCGCGCCCGTCACTCTCTTCCAGTGCGCGGGTAATCCAGTCAAAGAGGGCCGGGGTGTATACCTCATCCTCACTTGCGGGTGGTGGCGGCGGCATGCTGCGCGCCACGATGACTCTCATTTGCTCCGCGAAATTGAAGGGGCTGCCAATCTGGAGAGTTTCGGCGCTTTCCGCGCCCACACGGCTTGCAAAGTAGCCCATGCCGTGCTCGCCGGTGGAGAGGGTGGCACTGGTGCAAATGCAGGTGTTGCCCGTCTCAAAGAGTTTTTCTCGCAGAAGGTCGGAGACGTTAATGAGCGCGGAGCGCAGTGTGGTGAACTGGCGTTCTTGGCCGCCGGTTTCCGCCCAGTACACGGCAGAGTCCGCATTCGTGAGCTGTACGAGCTCAGCTGTTGCGGCGCGGTAGGCGCACAGGCGCGCCTGTATATCTTGGAGCTCGGCTCGCGTGAGGTCATTTTCCTGCACGGCTGCCATCTCTTTAATCTCGTTTTCGAGAGTAATGAGGGCAGAGGAGAGGATATCTTCCGTCCATTCCGGCTGGCGCAGGCGTACGGTGCCTTGGTGTTCATCCACTCGGCAGTCCAAGCGTGCACAGCGGAAGAATTCATCCGTGGCTGTTTGGGCGTCCTCAATGTACTGGATGAGTTTCGGGGTGGCGAGTTGGCGCAGCCGCCCCTTGCGGGTGTGTGGGTTGTAGAGGCGAAGGAGGTCGTATTTCAGCTCAGCTTCCGGCAGACTGGTGCCGAATTGGTGCGCAGCTACAGTTTCAATGGTGTGAGCCTCATCCAGAATGACGAAATCATTCGGGAAGATGAAACTGGGCACCATTTCTTCATCATCCAGCAGTGGCGCTTCCTGCCGGAGTTCGTCCGCTAGGGAGAGCAGGCCAAAGAAGAGAGTGTGATTCAGTACAACGACTTCTGCTTCATCCACCCTCCTGCGTGCTGCTTGGTACGGGCATTCCGGCCCGCAGTTGCGCGGTGTGCAGACGTGGTTTTCGCTGCACACCTGAGCCCATACTTTGGGGGAGATGTCCAGCTCTTGCGGTAAATCCGCAAGGGTGCCTTCTCCGCAGTCACGGGACCAAGCAAGCAAATCATGCAGCTGTTTGGTTTCAGCCTGGTTGAAGAGGTCCGTAGCCTGTTCCAGAGCGCGTTTCAGGCGTGTGCGGCAAAGGTAGTTTGCACGGCCTTTCAGTAGTGCTGCGCGGAACTGAAGCCCAAGGGCTTTTGCCACGGTGGGGATATCCTTGTGAAAGAGCTGTTCCTGCAGGTTAATGGTGTGGGTGGAGATGACGGCTTTTCTCCCAAGCTCCACTGCATGGCGGATGGCCGGTATGAGGTAGGCGAGGGATTTACCCACGCCTGTGCCGGCTTCTGCCAGTAGGGCTCCGCGGTTTTCTAGAGCAGCAGCCACGGCGGTGGCCATAAGCTGCTGCTGTGGGCGGTACTCAAAGCCGCGCCCTCCGGACAGTATGCCGGTGGTAGAAAAATCCTGCTCGGTCTGTTCTGTGAGCCAACCCACGGGGCGGTGCGGGAGTTATTGCAGCGGGCGTTCGCCGGTGTCTGGCCTAGCGATGTTCAGCGGCAGGGTGGGGAAGTAGGAACGCAGGGTGTTGACGTCCGTATTGCCATCAATAAAGTACCAGCGGTTGATAACGGTACCGCGGTAGTTGCGGTTGTTTACTGTCTGGACGACTTCATCTCTCACAGCATATATGAAATCCTTACGCTCAATACGCATGCGGCGTCCGCTTTCTGTCGGTACGCTGTACCAGAGCGTGGTGGGCAGCACTACCAAGCGGCTGCGGCCACCCTCCCAGCTGATGTTTTCAGCACTGGTCAGGCGTGTGCCATCTGCTCTTACAGCACGTGTGGCCGTGGAGGAGTGGGGTAAAACGTATTCTGCCACAGGTGTGCCAACGGCGTAACGCTCCACTTGGAAGCCAGCTTGTTTCAGGCGAAGGCTCATGCGTACATAGTGATCCCTCAGGGCGCGGATGTTGCGCTCCATGCGGCGGCGAGCTACTTCGGAGCTTTCTCTCGCTGCTCCCACACCCATAATACGTGCTGCATTATCCCCCTCGCTGCCGGGGGTGCGCCCTGCCAGGCGGTCCGCCAGTGTCCACTTCAGCAGAGGATACATGGAATCCACTGCCCAGCCCATATCACAGTTCATGATGGCGCCGCGGTAGGAGTTTGCTTCAGCCTGCGCTTCCCGGGCGGCATCGCTGATTCGGGCTGCCTCAGCTGTCATCACGCACACGGCGGCTGTCAGTAGAGTATAAATCGGTTTCATGCTTTGAATCCTATCATGCACGGCTCTCCCTTACAAGCTCAAAGTATACCGTTGACACGCTCTTTATCGGATACGAAAAAAGCGATTCCTTTTCAGGAATCGCTTTCTGCAAGGAACGAAGCGGACGGGGCTCGAACCCGCGACCTCAGCCGTGACAGGGCTGCGCTCTAACCAAACTGAGCTACCGCTCCTTGCCTTTGGTTGCTCCCTCCTTTCGGTGGGGTGCGAGGGCATTATACATGAACCTGAGGCGTATTGCAAGCTTTTTTTTGTAAAAAATGCAAAAAAAGTGAATTTTAGTGTTAAAAATGGCCAAAAAAGTCAGGTTTGAGGCAATTGATGGGAGAATTTTGTTTTTTGGGTAGGCTAAGTGATGGCGCAGGCATATACAGACCCGAGAAAAGCTTGAATTCTCGTGCACGTATGCGTATAATAAACACAGAAGATAACGGATATGAAGTTTTATATAGTAACCCCTACGTATAACTCCCTTTTGTGGGTGCAGCGGTGTATGCTTTCCGTGGCTGATCAAGTTGATGCCGGTGTGGAGGTACATCATCATGTGCAAGATGGCGGCTCAACCGATGGAACGGCCGAGTTCTTGAAAAGATGGCAGGCTGAGCACGAAGGGGTGGCCGGTTATACTTTTACCTGGGAAAGCGCTAAAGACGCCGGGATGTATGATGCTATCAATAGGGCATGGGAAAAAATGCCCGAGGATGCGGATGTGACGGCCCATCTCAACTCTGATGAGCAGTATCTTCCCCATGCCCTAAAAGGTGTGGCTGAGGGCTTTGGGGAGCACAAGGGGGCTCATATTCTGCTGAGTTCCTATATTGTGCTGGACATAAACTCTCGCTATATTTGCCATAGGCGCCCGATGATGCCATATAACTGGATAAGCCAGACGGTATGTGAGATTGTTACCTGCGCGGCGTTCCATAGTGTGCCGGAGTTCCGGAAACATGGTAAGCGTTTTGATACCCAGTGGAAAATCATTGGTGATTTGGTGCATTACCGTGATATTTTGTCCACTCATCCCCGTATAGCCGTGGTTCCTAATCTTTTCACTTCCTCATTCACGGTCACCGGTAATAACCTAGGGTGGTCAGAGGCAGTGGAAGAAGAAAGCCGTCGCAGTCAGGAGACTGTTCCTTGTTATGCCCGCAAACTTAAAAAACTTGCGGGATTCGTGGCGAATGTGAAGCGCCGTTCGTGTGACCTCTGGTATGCAGCTCCACGGGAGTATTCAGTTTATATGCCGGATAGCCGTGTACGTGAGTCCCGCGCCATTAAGCGTCCCACGAGCCATTGGGGGTGCCGTGAGGTGGGAGAAGAGTAAGGTGAATGGAATATGAGAGCCCTGATATGAAGAAAAAAATATTGTTCATCATGCAATTGCCGCCACCTGTGCATGGCTCTAGCATGGCAAGCGACATGATTCGGCAGAACCCGCTTATCAATGATGAGTTTTCATGCCGATATGTCAACCTGTCAGCTTCGCGTCGTGCGGATGAGGTAACTAACTACTCTCCGCTTCGGGTAGTAAAGAAGCTTGGCCGCTTTATTTCGTCACTGGGCTGTACGCTGTGGAACCTGATGGTGTTCAGGCCTGATGTATGTTATATTACGCTGACTTGCCATGGTATCCCTTTTCTGAAGGATGCTCCGTTTGTGCTGCTTTGTAAGATGTTTGGTAGCCGTATAGTGCTGCATCAGCATAACAAGGGGGCAGCCGGTTGTGTGGGGCGTTTTCCCTATAACTTCCTCATGCCTATGGTTTATCGGAATGCTACGGTAATTTTGCTCTCAGAGCGGTTATATGAGGATGTATCAGCTGTAGTGAAGAAAGAGCAGGTGGTAATTTGCCCTAACGGTATTTAAATGGTATGTTTGAGTTTTTGTTTTTGGGAAACCTGATGATGGAAAAGGGCGTGCTGGTGCTGCTGGATGCTTGTGCGGAGCTTCAGCGCCGGGGTGCTTCTTTTGTGTGCCACTTCGTTGGGGCTGCCAGTAAGGATATCAGCATGGCTCAGATGGAGGAGTATGTGAAAGAACGGCAGCTGCAGAATGTAGTGCGTGTGCACGGGCCGCTTTATGGAGAAGAGAAGGAGAGCATGCTGCTGCAGGTCGGTGCCCTAGTGTTTCCTACCTTCTATCATAATGAGTGTTTCCCTTTTGTTATTCTCGAGGCCATGAAAGCTGGCCTGCCTGTTATCTCTACGGAAGAGGGAGCTATACCTGATATGGTGCTGGAGGGGAAAACCGGCTGGCTTGTGGAAAGATGTAATGCCGGAGCCTTGGCTGATGTTATGCTGAAGTTTATCTCAGAGCCCGCCCTTGCCTCAGAGATGGGGACACGTGGTAGAGAGCTATACGCCGAAAAGTTTACACGTGCAATCTTTGTAGAAAATGTGCGCGCTTTGTTGCGGCGCATTTGATGTAATTGCTTGTTTTTAGAGAAACAAAAAAGCCGCTCTGCGTAGAGCGGCTTTTTTATTAAAAGCTTGGACAGCCGGCTTATTAGGCCTCGGTAGCGGCGGGAGCTTCCTCCTCTACCTTCTCGCCCTTCACTACGAGCACCACCTTTACGTTGGCGGTTACCTGAGCGTGAAGCTTGGCGGGTACCTCGTAGGTGCCGGACTTCTTGAGGGGCTTCTCCAGCTCGATGCTGTGGCGGTCGATTTCGATGCCCAGAGCAGCCAGACCATCGGTGATCTGCTGGTTGGTGATGGCGCCGAATACCTTGCCATTCTCGCCGGCCTCGAGGGTGAGGTTCACCGTGACGGCAGCAATCTTGGCAGCAATCTCCTGGAAGTTGGCCAGCTCTGCGGCCTCGCGCTCAGCGCGCTTCTTCTGGAGCATGTTGATGAAACGCTGGTTGGCGGGAGTTGCCTCGAACGCAAGGCCCTGAGGAATCAGGTAGTTGCGGCCGTAACCAGCCTTCACGGTAACGAGGTCGGCTTCACAGCCCAGACCGTCGATCTTCGTAGCGAGAATAACTTTCATGTTAGCCATAACTCAGTAATTTTGGTTTGGTGAGCGGCTTTTCTACACGATTTTCGTCTGATTGTCAAGAATTTATTTTATCATTTTCAGGTTTTTCCGGGCGGAGGCGGCGCACGAGTACCCAAGCGGCCTTATCGCCATCCGGGCAAAGTGTGCTCACATATTCCCAGCCCTCCGGTAATCCCAGAAGTGCTCCGCACTGCACCATGCCCAGTGCTTCCTGCCCGCGTACGATGTCGCTGCGGAATAAATCCTCTGCGTTCACCTTAATGCTGGCGTATTCATACTCTGCCGGCGGCTTGGGTTTCTCAATCTGATTGAACTGTACCAGAACTACCGCTGCGATGAAGGCAAGGAAAATACAGCTGATGGCCTGTATGATGTTCCCTGCCGGCGGGGCCACGGCCTCGGGCTCACCATCGTCAGGTATGTCTTCCCCTTCATCTTGGCGTTTCTTGTTAGCAGATGACTTCATCTTTATCTGCATCAATACGCTGCGTATGGGAAGCCATGTTTCGGAATTTTCCCGGCGTACTTTTACATGATCTCCCAGAGCGCCGTTTACATAATCGGTAACCAGCTCATCTTCGGTTAACGGTCCATCAGTTATTTCGCCATCAGTATAATAGAATCGCATATTCTCTATACTAAAACTCTGTATGTTACCTGTCAAGTTAAAATCCCTTATTCTATATTTTCTATGACTTATTTTTAGCTGTGAGGTGGTAAACTGGTGGGTGTTTGTATCGTAGGGGAGATGATGTGTGAGGGTTCTTCTTCCAGCTTGGTAAGGAGGGATTTTATTTGTGTATACAGTTCGTTGGTTTGCGGTAAGACGAGCTGCTTTCGTTTAGGTAAGAGGTAATCTGCAATAACTCCCGGTATTACTTGCCAGCGGAATGGTGTTAGGTTTTTGATAAACTCATTCCCTGCTGCATTCATGGTTTTGTGTACTGTTCTGTTTTCCAGAGAAAAGATGTGGAGGCTTTTCTGGGAACTGCCATTCCGGCAGAAAATAGCTAATCTATCCGTTTTGTTACAGACGAATACTCGGGTGAGTCCGGCTTTTTGGTTGTATCCATTGTATTTTATTCCCGGTCGGTGTAGCTTATTATTCAGCTGCTCCATAGGATTCATGATGTTTACGTGCCCGGAGTCATAGCAAAAGAGGAGGCGAGCTTTCGATTTATTGAAGTAATAGGTGGGGATATCTATGCTGCACAGCATCGCTGAGCACGCGCGGCTTTCTCTGGCCCGGGTAACACGCCCGTCGTTGTACAGGCAGATGCGCCGTATCGTTTTTTGCCAGTCTATTTCCGGGCATTTTTCGCGGTACAGGAAAAGAGCTTCTGATGTAGGTAGTAGTGAATGAGTTGCCATACTAGCTTTAGTGTGGGCAGGCAGCCGCATGGTGTGTGGGGGTGGTATGAATAGTTGATTTGTAACAGTTCGGCTGAGGGGTTAATTTGCCCGCTGCCTATGGTTTGTTCCGGGGGGGTAACTTCGGCAGATGGTTGTTCTGTGGGCGGAACCTCGGCTGAAGGTAGTTCTGCGGGTGGAGCTTCTGCAGATGGTTGTTCGGTAGGGGGCTCTGTTTGGGGCGTTATTTTACTGAGCATTGCTGATGCCCCTTCATGATTTTGTAACGCTGCTTTTTCCAGATATCGGCGTGCTTGCTCCCATCTCCGCTTCCCCAGTTGGTATTGGGCTTCTGAATCTCCGGCCTTGGCGCGCTTTTTCAGCCTCTCATATTCCGGAGTAGCGGATTTTTTCTCGATATCAGTATTTTGTGCAAGTGGCTTCTTATTTTGAGTGAGCGGTTTTTTGATGTCGTTTTGCTCCTGTTGAATTTCGATGACTTGTACCTTATTTTCTTTAGGTAGGCGGAAACTTGGTGCTATTTGTGGTTTCTGGGAGGGGAGGTTGGAGGTAAGAAGGTTTCGGTCATACTCTTCCGTGTTTATGTTGTTATCCATGGAGAGTTTTTCAGAAGTCTTTTTCAGCCAGTGAGCCGCTTGGGAGTGGCCGGCTGCTGCAGCTGTTTCAAAATACTTGTATGCCCAGCGGTAGTCTTTTCTGCTGTAGAAAATCATCCCGAAATCCATTGCATCGCGTGCTTTGGCATTATTGGCTTCTCGTGTCCTGTTTTTATTCACTCGCATCTGATAACTACGTCCTTAATGGTGAAGGATATGTGTATGCAAAACGTGCTCTCAGATTATCAGTGTGAATCAGAGCCCCAGCAAAGCTTTCTTTTTGAGCTCGAACTCTTCTTCTGTGATAACTTTTTTATCCATTAACTCTTTGTACTTTAGAATTTCATCGGCTGGGCTGATGGTTTGTGGAAATGGTGGGGGCTCAATGGGGACTTGTTGAGCTGCTTGAGAACAAATTGAGTCCAAAAAGCTGACGAGTTTCTGGACGTTTTGCATGTGTCCTTTATAAATTAGGCTGCCGACTTTGCAAGGCCCTGTAGTGAGGCATGAAATGGTGATGTTGTTGCGAAATGCGTTGTTTAAGGTTATGATAACTGTGATTGCTGAAACGACTTTTTTTGTTTTTTTTCTGCCTGTAACGGCGCCTACGACCGCTCCCACTCCACCGAAAAGTACTCCGCCGACAACTGCTTGCCCTAGCCCCCCACTAGTGATGGTGTCACCATCTTCCTGTATTTTAAAGTCTGCGATTTCATCGTAACGATAAAGCGTCGGGTTAACGGGGGCTTTTTGTTCTGAAATGTACCATCGCTTCAGCTGATTATCTTCGCGAAAATACATGCCGCCAATCTTTACTTCCCGTGTTGTGTTGAACTGTTGAAACAAATTGAAATTATCGTTTTGCATCCGTAAGCGCTCTGCCAGATTTTTTACAGTTTGAAATTTCGCAATATCAAAGTCTATGTCCAATCCATAAAAGCATTTATTACACACGCCAATTTCATTTTTTATTCTTATAGTGGACAATAGCCCCAATTTAGCGCCACAAAGGGGGCAGTATTCGGTATTCCAAAGAGACATAGGTTTAAAATTTTGTTCTAGAGTTAATTATTGATGATTATTGGTTTGAGGAAGCTCAAACTCGGATATGTAGACCCTGTTTCCATTTTGGGCATCGGCATAGAATATAAGTTCACTATCTGTGCTTCTGTTGTCAGAAACGCTCACTGACCATATGACATCCATACTTGGCATTTGAGCGGCCTTTTCTGCAACGACAGGTAATAGGCTGTTGATGCGGCGGATACCGTCAACTCCATATCGGGCAATCGTTCTGTCAAAGCCTCGTCCTCTTTCGGTTGGTATGCTTACTACGGCACCGGGCAAAATAACAGCTTTGTGTTCGTTTTTCTGTCTGCTCGAAGTTCTTTGTTCGCTCGAAGTTCTTTGTTCATTAGGAGCCTGACTTTTTTTGTCGCTGTTCAGAGCTGCAACCAGATTGACAACTATGGCTATTCCAAAGAGAATGATGATTGCTGTGATACATCCACGGCCTTTTGATGGCTTGTGATGATGTATTTGTGTATGTGTTGGAGGGAGTGGCGGGTATGGCGAGAGATTTGCGCTAGACTTTGGTTCTTCCAGCTTGTTTCCGCAATAGTGGCAGAACAGAGAACCTTCCGCTGGGGTTTTTCCGCATTTTGAACAGAACATAGTCGTAAGTGAGGTTGGGAAGAAATAGATGTGTGGGATTAATGTGAGTTTATATCAAGAAGCGAAAAAAGTCAACAAAAAATATCAAAAAGGTAATTTACAAGTCGTGAAAAGCGTGGTATATTTCCTTTGAAACAAGGGGAAAAGTTATGGATAAAATGAACAAAACGATTAAAAAAGAAGAGAAAAGGGTGTTTGGTGAGAGTGTTGGTGATAGGGCGGTAGAAAAATATCAAGAAGATAAAAAGAATAAGTGTAGCGTGGAGTTGAGTTTGTCGGAATATAATCGTCTGATTCGCCGCGCACTGTCAGAGGGGTGCACACCGGAGGAGCTGGTGGCCCGGCGGATATCTGAATTAGTAGTGAAGGGGAAATGAACGTCAGGCTTAAGGCTATTCCTTGACTTTGCTGAGCAGTGTGATATGCTATGAATCATGACGATGGGCGGCGACCAGACGGAGTTCAAGAATGAGGTTAAGCAGTGGCTGCGCAGCCACGGTTTGGATTATGCCTGGATGGCTGAGCGCTGCGGCGTCTCGGAGATAACCGTTCGCAATTGGATGAGCCGGAAAATCATTCCGCCGCTTAAGAAACAGCTTATCGAGCGAGCGATGTCTCAGCTGCCCTCATTGCCGGCAGGGGATGGCTCCGGTATTGCGATGCCGGGTGTGGCGGTGAACGCCATGATTGCGCTTACCATACAGCTGGCGCCTCAGCTGTACCAGCGGCTCACTGAGCGAGCATTGGCTATTGGTTCTACGCCTGAAAATCTGGTGGCACAGACGATAGCCGAGTTGGTGCAGTGTTCTCCGGAGCCGCTGAAGGACATGAAACAGCGCACTGTTACTCTTCCATCCGGTTCGTAAGATAGACTGAGTATGGAGAAGGGAGTTGCAGAACTGGCGCTTCCGGTTGGAACGCTTCTGGAGACCTACGAGCTACGGGAGGTGCTGGGGCAGGGCGGTGGTGGTATAAGTTACCGCGCGTTTGACCGTGAACTTGAGCGAGAAGTGGTGCTGAAGGAGCATTTTCCTTTGGGGCTGTGCAGGCGAGACCCTGCTACGGCGGATGTGGAGCCGCTGGATGAAATGCAGTACGAGCTCTCCTTGCAGTCATTTTGTCGCGGTGCGCGCCTGTTGGCCCGAATGTGCCATGTAGGAGTGGTGCAGATACATGAGATTTTCTGCGCATGCGGCACGGCGTTTCTTGTGATGGATTATGTGGAGGGCGTTGCCTTGCGAGCATGGGCCTCGGAAAAGCCCTCAGTTGCGAGAGTGCACAAGTTGCTGGAAGACCTTCTTTCAACACTAGAGTATATACATGGTGTAGGGGTGATTCATCGGGATATTAAACCTGCCAATATTCTTGTGCGGGCGAATGGTTGCCCGGTGCTTATAGATTTTGACACCTCCATGCCTGGAGAGCCCACGCATACGCCCACACTGGTCGGCACTCCGGGATATGCCGCGCCGGAGCAGTTCCGGGAGGGCGCGGTACCCGGTCTTCAGGCTGATATCTATGCTCTGGGGCGAAGCTTGCAGCGGGTGGCTGAAGAATGCGGTATGCGCCTGCCGCGGTATATTTCCCGTACATTGACGCGAGCCTGTGCTGAAGAACCAGAAAAACGGTATGCCTGTGCGGCTGAGTGGATGAAGTTCGTGGAGTCAGCTCTCCGTCGCCCGTGGATGATTGCGGCCGGTGCCTTGGTTGTGTTAGTGGGGGCGGCAGGTATAACTTGGGGCCTGATATCCGGTGATTCAGAGGCGGATTCGAGCGCGGGTAAAAAAAGGAACCATCATATCAGCTCATCTCTTTCTACGGAAAATGGTGCTACGGATGAAGCGCAAGCTCCGGTCTCACTCGAGTATCACCCTGCTAATCTTGTAAGGTATAATTCATATGGAGACCTTATTCGCGGAGGGAATGTAGAGTTGCCTCCGGCAGCGGAGGCGTTTGTAAGTGCATTGCTGGCAGCTCAGCGCGAGTACAATGAAGCTTGCGAAGCTAATGATGCCCTTCAGGGGATGGATTTTAATCGCATGGCATATGAGGGGCAAAAGGCACTGAATGAAAAGGTGATTGCCCTGATAAATGAATATATAGAAAAGAATTATGGCGGGACTGATCCTGACTCGAGTTCCACGGAAATGCTTATCGCGCAGGTTCGGCGCATGCGGCTGGAAATCTATGAGGGAATTTTGTCCCATCATGCTACTCATCCGATTCATCTTGTCGCCTATGACAGTAATGGATTTCTGAAACCGGAGGTTCTCAGCGCCACGGAGAATGAAGTGCGGTTTAAGCGTACTCTTGAAACGTTACAGCGTGAGTACCATAGCCGCTTGGAATCAGCTACTCAGGAGGCCGCGCAGAGTGGAATGCCTCTCACTGAGGAACAAAGACTGAGACTTTCTCAGCGCTTGCAGCGAGAGCTGAATCAGAAAGTACTTGCTGTGGTGGATGAATACATAGCCACATATATCCGCGAGGATCACCCCGAATTTAATCAGAATGAACCTTTGCGTCAAAAGATCGCAAATTGGAATCTCAGAGAGGTTTTGCCCAGAAAAGGAAAGTAGGGGAGCCCCACTAACCCGAAAGATTGTTTTTTGGGGGGGCTGCTTGTTGAATCAGTTTATTTCAATGAGGGGCGCTTCAGCAGGCTCCGGCTCTTCATCATCTGCGGGCGGAGGCTCGTCATCCGGCTGTATTGTTCTGGCGGGGAGAGAGGCTGAGCGGAGGCGGTCACACATGACTTGCCAGCGGGTACAGATGTCATTTCCATTCATGCAACAGCTGTTTTCGGGCATGCCATCCGCGCGGTCGAAGTTTGTGCGGCTGAGCATGATACTGAGCGGAAGTTCAGAATTCGGCACTGCATCCGGCAGGAGGTTGGGGTTAGCGCCGGCGGCCAGCAGCATGTCCAAACGTTTATCGTATTCTGCGGAATCCAGCTCCTCACTATCAGAGATGACTAATGCCTCAGCCAGTGCCTGAAGGGGAGTTCTTTCTCCGGTGGTGTCATTCACATCCACGAGATTTTCCCGGAGTATGCGTTCTACAAGGGGCATGCCGGCAGGGGCATCCAGTATATCGCAGAACTCATCCACACTGACACTCTTTCCTAAATCCAGAGCCCAGAGCCAAGGTTCCGGGTCATCATTTATGGCGAGAGAATATTTCAGCGCCATGCGGGTCGGCTGCGGCGCGGAGTTTAAGTTTGCCCCTTTTTCCACAAGGAGGCGGAGTGTTTCCTGCCTGTCATTTGCAGAGGGGGTGAGGTCGTTGGGGTAGAGGCTGCAGAGGAGGGGGGTGAAGGGTGTTCCGCAAGGGGTGCCGTGGCAGGTAAGGATGGTATTCGGGTCCGCACCGTGGTTGATGAGCGCTTTCAATGCTACGAGGTGCCCGTTCTGAGCTGCCAGAATGGTGGGCTCAAAATTGCTGAAGCCGTCTCCGCAGGTGACGGGGTGGCCGGTAGGTGCCGCACTGCCACTTTGAGTAATGTCGTGCAGGCGCATAAGAATGGGGCGCGCGAAGCGGCGGGCCTCTAGAGCAATGGTGATTTCCAGCGCCGTATCGGGACTGAGTTCAGGGTTCTCTGAAAGTGTTTGGCGGCGGATGCGGTCAGGAAGTTCCCGGGTCAGGAAAGTGTTCAGCTCGGTGAGGGCGGCTCGTTCTTGCGGGGACCAGCTTTCGTGGAATTCCGGTTCATTATTCCACTGCCAGCCCCACAGCCACCACGCAGCTCCGCCGATGGTCAGGAGGAGGATGGTGAAGGTGCAGCACATGAAGCAAGCGGCAATGCGCCACCACTTGCGGCGGGGAGTTTGTGTATCTTTTTCTTTCATGCCTGTTTATTGCTGTAGCATTTGGCACATGCGCTGCCAGATGGTGAGGGCGGTGTCCTGACTGCCATCACAGTTATCACCGCTCATATCACAGCGGGCGAAGTTTTGTTTTTCCTGAAGAATATCCAGCGGGAAGCTGCGCTCGGCTCCGCCTCCTGCTTCCGGGCGTAAGCGGGGATTAGCGCCGTGTTC
Organism: uncultured Verrucomicrobiales bacterium; assembly: GCA_937885815.1. Classification (GTDB taxonomy): domain Bacteria; phylum Verrucomicrobiota; class Verrucomicrobiia; order Verrucomicrobiales; family Akkermansiaceae; genus Akkermansia. The sequence goes on from CALABM010000064.1 coordinate 40,097, forward strand.
CAACAGGAGGGCAAGCACTTGTTCGAGAGCCGGCATTTCTGCGGCCTCGGCATCACGAATCCTTCCGGCAAGTACTTGGAGCGGAGTGGCCCGGCCGGTGTTGTCGTTGGCAAGCTCCGGGTTGCTGCTGAGTACGGCAGTGATGAGTGGCAGGTGCAGCGTGCGCGTGCTAAGGGCTCTGGCGAGTTCTTTCCGCGTCACATTTTTGCCATGCTCAATAGCCCAAATCCAAGGACCCGGGTTGCCGCGGGTTAGCTCTTGATTGCAGGCTTTTTCCACTTGCTCGGCGTATTGGTTCAAATCTGTTCCTTCGGAAATGAGCGCATCTGCCAGCGCACGGCGTGCCTCCCATGGGATTTGCTTTTCGGGATCGGTAAAATCGCTGCCCAGCAGGGGGATGATGACTTCTGTGCTCATGACTGCACCATGGGTTGCAAGGGCTTTCAGAGCCTCCAAGTGGCCGCTCTGAGCTGCCAGAACTGTGAGAGTGGCCGGGGCGCTATGGCCACTGGTCGCCACTTCGTTGAGCTCAGAGATGAGGGGTGCCACCGTGAGCTTGGCTGTGATAGCTGTGGAGATGGTGTCGGCAAGGCCTTTGTTATTCTCATCCGGCGCGGCCTGTTCCCGCAGGTATGCCTCGAACTCCGTAAGGGCGGCTCGTTCTTCCGTGCTCCAGCTCTCATGGTATTCCGGCTCGCCTTGCCACTGCCAGCCCCATATCCACCATGTAATTCCGCCCAGCGTGAGTAACAGGAGGCTGAATACGCAGCTCATGAACCAAGCGGCGATACGCCACCATTTCCGGTGTGTGTTGGGTGCGGGACTGGCTTGCATGTAAAAGATAACGGATTGACTGCCCTCATTTAACCATATTGTTCTTCAAATGCAAGAATAAAAGTTTTTGAGCTTCCGGGGGTGAAGCTGCATCATACCTGCATGGACCCGGAAAAGATACAACAAACGGAGGATGCGGTGAAGCAGTGGCTGGCTGACAGCCGTCATCGTAGGTGCTGCAAATTGGCACTGGGCATCGCCAATGGTGTGATGCTGATGGGGCTCACAGCCGGCATGGCTATGCTGTGCCTGCTGGAGCTGCGAAAGGCGCGTTGCTGCCGCCACTGCCATGGCACAGGCGAGCAGAAGTGAGGCATGAGAAAGCGCGCGCAGCGTTCCCGTGTGGGAATGTTGCGCGCGCTGAAATGTGGTAATCTGCGGTTGTTAGTACTGAGCGCTGTGGAGCTCCAGGCAGATGCGGTTCACGTGCACGCCATCACGCACGTCCACATCCTCATATTCTTCCACGCAGGTGCAGAAGGAGTATATCTTAGCCTTAACCTCAGCGGGCATTTTGTCCAGTACGGGGCCGGTGGAGGTGGGCATGAGGATTTCCATGTCCAAGGTGCCGTTCTTCTCGGAGTAACGGTAGTAGAGGTTCACGTCTCCATGGCCCAGCGGAATGTGCTGAAGCATCTCCTCTGCGAGGGTCATGGCGTGCTGCACGGTCTGCTCGGAGAGGAAGTACTTGTTGCAGAACTGCTGGAACTCGGCCTCAAGGGCGTAGATATCGAAGTCTTCCGTACGGATGGTGTATTGGAAGTCGCGGATGCGGTTGACGAATACGCGGGTGCGCTCACGCTGTGGGTTATCGAAGATTTCTTCCGGCGTGCCTTGCTCGTAGATAACGCCTTGGTCCATGTACAGCACGCGGGTGCTGACGTTGCGGGCGAAGGACATCTCGTGTGTCACGATGACCATGGTCATGCCTTGCTTTGCCAGAGTGCGGATAACGGAGAGCACCTCGCTCACCATGGTGGGGTCCAGCGCGGACGTGGGCTCGTCAAAGAGGATAATCTCCGGGTTCATGGAGAGACAGCGGGCGATGGCGGCGCGCTGCTTCTGGCCGCCGGAGAGCTCTGAGGGCATGGAACGGGCCTTCTCTTTCATGCCCACTATCTTCAGTAGCTTAAGCCCGCGCTGAGCAGCCTCTAATTTGCTCTTGCCCAGTAGTTTGATGGGGCCAATGCATACGTTCTCCAGAACGCTGAGGTGATCAAAAAGATTAAAGGACTGGAACACCATGCCCATCTTGCGGCGCAGTTTGGGCGCGTCCACCTTTTTATCGGAGAGAAGCTCTTCACCATCCACCACGATACTGCCGCTGGTGGGTTCCTCCAGCAGGTTCAGGCAGCGCAGGAAGGTGCTCTTACCCGTGCCGGACGGGCCGATGATGGAGATGACCTCACCGCGTTTGATGTCAATATTGACATCATGCAGCACGGTCAGGTTACCGAAAGATTTCTTGAGGTTACGGATCTGAATCATGACTGTGTGTTGCGGTGAAGGTTATTTAACTTTGCGGCTCAGGAAGTCCAGCGTGAAGGTGAACAGCCATGCAATGAGGAAGTACAGCAGTGCCACCATGAGCAGGGGGAAGAAGGGGTCAAAGGTACGGGCGCGGATGATATCCGTCATCTTGGTGAGGTCTGCAATGGCGATGTAACCCACCACGGAGGTGTTCTTAATGAGGGAGATAACCTCACCTTTGAAAACGGGGAGCACGCGCTTGATGGCCTGAGGCAGCACGATGTAGTAGAATGAATGGAACGGCGTGAAGCCCATGGCAATGCCCGCCTCGCTCTGCCCGCGGTCAATGCTGGTAATGGCGGAGCGGAACATCTCGCTCACATAGGCGCCGAAGTTCAGACTGAATGTGATGATAGCCACATACAGGGCCTCTACCTGTGTGCCGGCAAAGGCCACATAGTACATCAGCATGAGCAGAATGAGGATGGGGGTACCGCGCATGATATCAATGTATACGCGGGCTACCCACTGCCAGAAGCGGTTGCGGCTCATGCGCAGGTAGCACACGGCTGCACCCACCATCGTGCCGAACAGGGTGGAGAAGAAGGCAATGGCGAAGGTGGCCTTCAAGCCATCCCAGATGAGCATGTAGCGCTTTTCTACGATGATGTTGCGGTAGAAGCTGTCAACAATGCTGCCGAGGATACCTTCTGCTGCTTTGGTTACAGCGGAGGCCGGTGCTCCGGCGCCCTCGCGGCGCATGGCAATAACTGAGCTACTGGTGTAGTAGGGGTCGGAGAAGAGTACGCTTTCTGCTCGCTCTGAGGTGATAAGGAAACCGGAGGAAGCGATGTCAATCTGCTCGGCGGCTACAGCGGTGAGCAGACCGTAGTAGTCTATGTTCTTAATCTGAATCGGGCGGCCAATGTGGGCAGCGAAGCGGTAGATAAGCTCGGCGTCCATGCCCACAATCTCCTCACCACGCATAAAGACGATAGGCTCGGTGCAGGGTTCCATGCCAACGATGATGGGCTCACCCTCGGTGGGGATGTCCACCTTGGGCATTTCAGCGGTGTCCGTATGGCGAATCCACTTTTCGCAGATGGCTTCCAGCTCACCACTTTCTCTGAGGCCGGAAAGGAATTCATTAAACTGGCGGCAGAGCTGCTTGCCGCGCTCCGTGTGGTTGAAGGCCATGCCCATGAAGTTTTTGGGAAGGGCGGGATCCACATAAAGAAGAATGTTCGGCTTCTTGCGAGCCAGCGCGTAACAGATGACGTCATCCATGATGGCGGCATCACAGATGCCTCTTTCCAGCGCGAGCATCATGTCCGCTTCAAAGTTGTGGCGCTGAAGTTCCAGCTCAGGGAAATGCTCCATCAGGTAGATGTCCTGCACGGTGCCCTGAGGTACACCCAGTTTGCGGCCGGTCAGGCTCTGTACAGCAATGGTGCCGAGCTGCGGGAAATCTTCTGTGGTGGCATCTTCCTCCTCCGTGGCGGGTACTGCCTGAGGATCCACGCTGCCGTCATTACGTGTGGCAATGATGGAACGGCTTACATAGTAGGGGTCGGAGAAGAGAACGCTCTGTCCGCGCTCAGCTGTGATAAGGAAACCGGAGGAGGCGATGTTAATCTGCCCCGCGGCCACGGCGGTGAGCAGACCGTAGTAGTCAATGTTCTTAATCTGTACCGGGCGGCCGATGTGGGCTGCAAAGCGGTAGATAAGCTCGGCATCCATGCCCACAATTTCCTCACCGCGCATGAAGACGATGGGCTCGGTGCAGGGCTCCATGCCGACAATGATGGGCTCACCCTCGGTGGGGATGTCCAGCTTGGGCATCTCAGCCGTATCTGTATGGAGAATCCACTTTTCACAGATTTCTTCCAGCTCGCCGCTGTCGCGCAGCACCATCAGGAACTCATTGAACTGGCGGCAGAGCGTTTTACCTTCCTCGGAGCGGTTGAAGGCCATGCCCATGAAGTTCTTGGGCAGTTGGGGGTCTTCATACAGGAGGATGTTCGGCTTCTTGCGTGCCAGAGCAAAGCAGATGACGTCATCCATGATGGCGGCGTCACAGTTGCCCTTTTCCAGAGCAAGCATCATATCCGCTTCAAAATTGTGGCGCTGGAGTTCCAGTTCAGGGTATCGTTCCATCAGGTAGATATCCTGCACGGTACCTTGTGGTACCCCCAGCGGTTTGCCTACAAGGCAACGCACGGAGATGGTGCCCACAGTGGGGACCTCTTCGTCAGTAGTAGTCACCTCAGCTTCAGCTGAGGGAGTGACCGCAGGCTGCGCTGCGGCCTCGGACTGGCCGGTGGATGGGGTGCTATCTGTGGTCTCTGCATGCACTGCAGGAGCCCAGAGCACCGCCACCATGGACAGTATGGCTGCTATGAGGAGAGTGTGTTTCTTCATTTGTTCACCACGCGGGTTGCACATTCCGCGCGCGGATTGTATCACAGTATAACCCTATTTGGCAAGCTGAATATCAGCTGGATGTAAAAAAATAAACGGAGGCTTTTCGCTAGCCGTCTTGGGTATGCAAAAGCGGCACCACTCGCAGGGAGTGATGCCGCCTGATGTGTAACAAAATTACAGCGTTTTATTTTTAGTTTGCCGGGCGGGCAGGAACCTCACGGCCGGTGACTACGGTTTCCAGCGGAATGCGGATGAAGCCGATACCGCGGTTGCCGTTTTTGCCGTTGTTGTGGCAGGTTTCGTAGATGATGCCCACGTGGTTGTCATCCGTGAGGGCGATGCAGGAATAGCCCATGCACTGGCGGGAATCGTAGAGGTAACCCTCGTTCCATGTGGTGCCGTCATCCTGAGAGGTGCGGATGGTCATGTTGTTACGGCTGCCGCTCTTGGGGTTAGAGAAGAGCAGGAGGCGGCCATAACGCTCCGTGTCAACGGCTACAAGAGAGGCCTGGCAGGTGGGCTCGCGAAGAGCACCCAGGTTCGTGGAGTGCGGCTGCCATGTGCGGCCCATATCACGGGTGACGTAGACGATTCGGCTGCCCTGACGAGCCTCGTTGCGGGCGTTAATCATGATGGAGCCGTCCTCCAGTTCTACCACCTGACACTCAGAGGTGCTGTGGGGTACGCCGTTGCCGTAGGCCCAGTTCTTGCCTCCGTCCTCGGAGTAGCAGATGGTGCTCATGCACTGAGGATTGGCGCCGCGCTGCCAAATCTGGGCGGGGAACACGATGGTGCCATTGCGCATGGTGATACCATTGCCGGGGCCGGCAAGAATGGTGGTCCACTCGTCCTTCTTAATCTGGCGGGTCGGGTTCACGAAGTTACGGGACCAAGTGCGGCCGCCGTCATCACTGTAAGTCATTTCCCACTGGCCGGTGGTCTTTTCGTCAAAGCCGGTGCTGGAGGTCCAGAGGGAGGCGCCGCCGCTCCAGTGGCAGACGAGGGACTGAATCCAGATGCGGCCTGTCTGGTCCTGAAGGATGCAGGGGTCACCGCAGCCGTTGTTTACGCCGGGGCCGGCGTCCATTGCCACGGTGGGGGTGGTCCAAGTTTGGCCGCCGTCTGTGGAGCGCACCACGGCCACGTCAATATCAGCGCAGAGGTCGCCTTCGTGGTTGTAACGGGCGTCAAAGCAAGCGATGAGTGCGCCGTCTGCCGTCTGAATCATGCCGGGAATACGGAAGGAGATGCAGTCTCTATTGCCGCCATCGGGCTGGTTGCTGACGGATTCGCCGGGCATGCCGAGCATGTAGCCGATGCGCTGAGTCACGGTTTCATCAGAGCTGTAGGTCTGGCCGCCGATGGTGGCCTTGATGCCGCTGAAGCTGACGGTGCTGCCCACGAGGGAGCTATCGCTGGGGGTCACATCTGCCCAGAGCCAAGTGGTGCCACCGGGGAGGGGCTTGTTGCAGGTGATGGTGACGGTGCCGTCAGCATTCGGGCGGGCGGTGCCGTACTCTTCACTGTTGAAGAACTCCATGCCTCTGTCATTGCCGGTGCGCAGAGTAACCTTGGCAATGCTGGCGGGGTTATCCACGCGGAAGGTGAGGCGAGTTACTTTCTTGGGAGACTCCGTGCCGCTGGCCTGTACGCGCACAGCGAATACGGGATTGAACGGAGCGCGCTTCATGATGGGGTATACACCCGGGTTCACCACGCCGGCCTCGCGGATGACCATCGGGCCCATGTGGATGTCCAAATCATCAATGAGAATGCCGCCGCCCTCAGCTGTATCCGCCTCAAAGCGCAGGCCTGTTGTGCCGGCAGGCAGTTTCACGCGGGCTTTGCTGTAACGGCCTACAGCGCGGTTCGTGTCCGTCAGGATTACCTTCTCGCCCTCGGGTGTGATGGCAATGACGGTGAACTCAAACGGCCCACGGCGCGTCCAGCGCTCTGCCCAGAATTCGCACAGCGTTTCACGGGTGAGGGGGGAGTCAAAGGTGATAGTGGCACGGCGGTCCTGTCCTCCCATCAGGCGAAGGGCATTGCGGCCGCTGTGGCCTTTGCCGCCGGTAATTTCTGCATGGCCGCGTTCAGCTGTCAGGGTGCCAACGGAGAGTGTGCCGTTGGTGATACCACCGGTGCTAAGCGAATCAAAGCTTTCTGTGGCTGTAGCTAGGCCACACAACATCAGCGAAAGAATGGTGTGTTTAAGCATAGTCTACTTTTATCATATAGAATACGAGTTGGCAAGAAAAAAGCGCAGCGGAGTTTTGCTGCTTGCCTTGGCTGAGCTTAAATGATAGAATGGCAGGCGCTATGAATGATGTGCTCAGCAGGAAAGGCGAGAAGGGGCGATGTGCCGTGCAGGCTGTTATATTTCTGGGGGCTAGCTCGGTTTCCATGCTTGTGGCGGAAGAGGATGAACGGGGGCTCCGTGTGCTGGATGTGCTCACTCAGCCTATGGCTCTGGCTGAGGATATTTTCCGCCTTGGCAATGTGTCCCGCGAAACGATGGACCGTTGTGTGAATATCATACGCGGTTACAATAGCCTGTTGGATGAGTACCGCCTCGGCGGTGGGGTGCAGGTGCGTTTGCTTGCCACTAATGTGCTGCTGAATGTGCATAACATGGATAGTATTACGAACCGTCTTCTTACCATTTGCGGGTTGCAGCTGGAAGTGATGGACGATGGTGAAATGACGCGTTTGCTGTACGTGAGTATGCAGGAAATGCTCACGCACCATGCCGAGCTGGAGAAGAAGCGGGTGCTGGTGGTGCATGTGGGGCCGGGTAATACGCGCCTTTTGCTTTTTGACCGTGGTCGCATTACCTACTATGCTAGTTACCGCATGGGTGCTCACCGCACGGCAATGGCTGTGGGCGGTACGGAGCTGGGCGCGGCCTCCGGGATAGAATGTTCGCTCATTCGTGAGCATATCCGTGGTGTGGTGGAGCAGATTCTGCATGATTCCGAAACCGCCCTCCCGGATGAGCCTGACGCTTTCGTTATCTTCGGGCCAGATTTTCATCATATTTCCTCGCCGCTTACGGAAGGGGAGGCGCTCACGCTGGACGAGCTCGCCACGCTTGTGGATGAAATTGCCGCCATTCCTCTGCAGCAGCGCTGTGAGAAGTTTAATGAGGATTATGCCACGGTGCAGGCTTTGCTGCCGGCGGCTGTAACCTATCTGAGCTTGGCGCGTGAGTTTGAACCCGGGCGTATTCTCATGCCTCGCGAGGAGTATGCCTATGCCTTCCTGAGAAACCTTCTGCCCTCCCGCCGAGATGACCAGACTCTCGAGCACGAGGTGATTCACTTTGCTGTGCTGCTGGCTAATCGCTATAAGGTGGACCGTGGGCACAGCCAGCAGGTACGCAAGCTTTGCACCTCACTCTTCGATCAGCTGCAGAGTCTGCACGGGCTTTCCCGCCATGACCGCTTGCTGCTTACGGTGGCCTCCATCCTGCATGAAATCGGTACCTTCATCAGCCCCAAGAATCACCACAGGCACGGGCAGTACATCATCCTGAACTCTGAAATCTTCGGTCTCTCCCGTGAAGATGTAGAAATTATTGGGCTGCTGGCACGGTATCATCGCCATGGTGCTCCTACTATGGATGAACACACTTATGCGGACTTGGAGCAGCCTACGCGTTTGCGCGTGCAGAAGCTTGCCGCTCTGCTCCGTGTGGCTGACGCCATGGAGCGCGCTCACTCGCACCGTATTTCCACTTTCACGGTGCGTTTCTCGGCTCGCAAGCTGGAGCTGTTGGTGCATGGCGTGCATGACCTCACCATTGAGAACCTTGCGCTGCGCAGTAAGGCCGGGCTCTTTACGGAGATTTTCGGCTATGATGTGCAGCTGCTTCCGGCTCAGGATTAAGGGGGAAATCGAATTTTCTTGACTCTGCTCGTTATTACGTTATACTTTACATGAGAGGAATGGCATTTCTGCCAATGTATGTACGTTTAATCTGAGTCCCGAACCTTTTTGATGTTATGAAGAAGATATCACGAGTCCTGTTAACGAGTCTGATAGCCGCCGCCGGCTGCGGTGTGCTGTATGCTCAGGCTCCTGCTACGCCTCAGACGGCTGCTACCACACAGGCGGCTGCTGCGCCCGCCACGCCTGCTGTACAGCAGACTCTCACTCCTCGTCAGCAGCGCCGTGCGGCGCGCGCTGCTGCTCGTGCTGCTGCTCGTGCTGCCGCGGCTGAGCGAGCTGCTGAACGTGCTGCGGCCATTCAGGACCTGACAGCGCGCAATATCCGCTCATCTCAGTATCCTGCAGCAATGCTTCAGGCTATTAATTCTTCTGATGAGCAGCTGCTGGAGCTTTTGCTGAGTGCCGGAGCCAGTCCGGATGTGCGTGATTCCAATGGTGAATACGCTCTGCATTGGGCGGTGAAGACCTCTCAGCCCCACTTTGTGGATTTGCTGCTGGAGGCCGGGGCTGATATTGATGCCCGCAATCCCCGCACCCGTGCCACTGCGCTCCATCTCGCTGCGTGGAATGAGCGCCCTGAATGCCTGCGCCTGCTGTTGACGGAGGATGCAGACCCGGATGCTCAGGACGTGGCCGGCGAGACTCCTCTTCACCGCGCCATTAAACTGGGCCGCACGGAGAACGTGCTGGCGCTGGTGGCTGCCGGTGCTGATGTGAAGCTTGCCAGCTACGAAGGATTGACCCCGCTCATGGCATCCCTGCGTGTGGGGAATAATGAGAGTGTGAATGCTCTGGTGGCTGCCGGAGCGGTGAATAACCTTGCCGCTGCCGCTATGGTGGGTGATATGTATGTGCTGAACTACTTTATCACGGCCGGGGTGAAGGTGAATGCTCGCACGGATATGGGTGAAACGCCTTTGCACTTTGCTGCGGAGTTCGGCCATGTGGACTGCCTGAAGGCCCTGATGGATGCCGGTGCTTGGATTCTTGCGAAAAACAGGCTGGGCTCCACACCGATTCATGAAGCCGCCGCGGGCGGGCATCTGGATTGTGTGACGGCTCTGCGTGATAGAGGGGCTGATGTGAATGCCCGTGGGGCATATGGTACCACTCCCATCAGCCGTGCGGCTTCAGCCGGTCATGCTGATTGTGTACAGTATCTTATTTCCGTAGGGGCTGATGTGAATGCCGCTGATGAGTATGGCGAGACGCCGCTCATCTGGGCAGCCACGAACGGCCATGCAAACTGTGTACGTTTGCTGCTGGCCGCCGGCGCAAATAAGGCTGCCGTGGACCGCGCCGGGGAGACCGCGCTTCACTGTGCTCAGGTGAAGGGGCATGCGGAGTGTGTGCGTCTTCTCCGATAAGCTCTTCTTATACAGCATTCTCAGAACGCCGGGTAGATTGCCCGGCGTTTTCTGTTTCATGGGGGAAGATGTAATTTGGCGTTGCAAAGGAGGATGGGGTAGGGTATAATGCCCGCATACAAGAGAAGTTTACGACTATGCATACGCTTAGATATACGCCCATTCCCGCCGCTTTTTATGCGGACCGCCGTGACAAGCTGGCTGCTCAGCTGCCTGCCGAAAGTTTGGTTATCATTCATGCGAATGATATTTATCCCACGAATGCGGATGGAACTCTGGCCCACCATCAGAATGCAAATCTTTTCTACCTGACCGGCATAGACCAGGAGGAGACGGTGCTGCTCATGCGAGTGATGGAGGATGGTAGTCATGAGGATACTCTTCTCCTGCGTGAGACGAACGAGCATATCGTCATTTGGGAAGGCGCTCGCCTGAGCCGTGAAATGGGCACTCAGCTGAGTGGCGTGGAGGATGTGCGCTGGACGGATGAGTATAACGCTTTGCTGGCTGAGTGGGTTCCTTCCGCCGGGGAAATTTGGCTGGAGCAGGATAATCACCCCCGCCGTAACACCTACGTGCAGACCCGCAATGCCCGTATGGAGGCCGCTCTGCTGGCCGCTTATCCGGATGCGAAGGTGAAGTGCCTTTACGATATTCTTGCTTCCATGCGTATGGTGAAGACTCCGGAAGAGATTGTGCAGCTGCGTGAGGCTTGCCGTATTACCGGCGAAGGCTTTGTGGAAGTGCTCCGCAGCATTCGTCCCGGTATGGGTGAGTGGGAAATGGAGGGCATGCTTAGCTCCGCCTACATTCGCCGCCGTGCCCGTAAGTTCTCCTTCCTGCCTATTATCGCCAGCGGTAAGGATACCTGCGTGCTCCATTACATCAGCAATCACAAGTGCTGTGAGGATGGTGACCTCATCCTCTTTGATATCGGTGCCGAGTATGGTGGTTACGCCGGGGATATGACCCGCACCGTGCCGGCTAATGGTAAGTATACTCCCCGCCAGAAGGCTGTGTATGAGGCTTGCCTTGCCGTGCATCATTACGCCCGCGAAATCATGCGCCCTGGCCTGAAGAAGAGCGAGTATGAGCGCCTTGTGCGTGTGCGTATGGCTGAGGAGCTGGTAAAGCTGGGACTGCTTACGCAGGAGGAAGTTGACGCAGCGCCTGAGAACCCGCTCTGCGTGCGTAAGTACTTCATGCATGGTACGTCACACCCGCTTGGTATTGATGTGCACGACGTTGGTCCCGCTGACCCCATCTTCGCAGAGGGGCAGGTATGGACTATTGAGCCGGGTATTTACATTCCGGCGGAGAATATCGGTATCCGTATCGAGACGGACGTGCTCATCCATGCGGACTATACGGAAGACCTCATTCCGAATGCCCCGCTGGCAGTGGCGGACATTGAGGCCATGATGGCGGGCTGAACAGAGCTTCCGCTCATTAGAAAAGGGCAGCTGAAAGGCTGCCCTTAGTTATAGTGAAACCAATTATCAGTGGCGCTTGCGCAGTGTGTGCAAGCGCTGCTCCATTTTGGGGCGGAGGTGCTGTTCAATCCAAGCATAAGCGGCCTCCAGACCATCGGATTTGAATACACGGCCTATCTGAGCTTCTACGCCTGTGGCATTGCCTGTAAGGCGCAGGAAATCATTGCTGGTGAACTCAATGAAGAGCTTTCCATCTATCTGCCCACGGAAGGAAAGAATCCACTCACGCACATACAGAGCCAGTATGGCATCTCCCACCCATGCTTGGGCGCGTGTTTTGGGGTCTAAATCAGGGGGAAGTGTGGACATGGTGTGTTGTATGGGCTGAAGAGAATCAGGCGGAAAGAAGACCGGGCATGTCAATGCCATCGGTCGTGATAACAGGGGTGCTTTCTGTAGCCGGTGTGGCTGCGGGTGTGGCACTGGGGAACATTTGCTCCACGCGCTTCTGTACTTCGGCTTCGGCGTCGGAGTTCCAGTAGCCGGTGTCCAGCTCGATGGCGATGCTGGAGTAGGGCAGGCGGGTGTTTGTGCGGATGAAGAGGAGGCGGTAGTCCTTAGCGGCCTGAGCAAGCTGCATATCGATTACTCTGCTGTTCACAGCATAGTGAAAGCGGCTCAGTAGCAGATTTTCCAAAGTGTTACGATGGGCTGAGATGCCCGGGGCGCGGTTCTCAGGTACCGCGGAAAGCTCGTGGCTTACCCATATGCGGGGTACACAGGCTCCTTGCCTTTCCAGTAAATCAAGCACCTCTCGGAAAGTATCAATCGTGCTGGTAGGCACGTTGACGCATACGACGCTGGCTCCGGCGGGTAACGGATAGGCTGGCTCGGCTATCACGACCCAGTTCTTTGCTCCCAGCTGCAGGAGGTTCGGCGCGATTTTGTTGCGCGCTACATCCACATCTTCCAGTATCTTTGGGCCAAGGGAGTGGCATGAAGAGAAAGCGGCGGCTGCCGTCAGAACGGCTGCCGCCTGAAGAAGGTATCTGTGGGTGCGTGATTTCACGGGCGCACTCTTCCGGGCTTTATCAGCCGCGGGCGCGGGGCTCGCGCTCACTGGCGGTCAACACGCCCGGGCGGGTGGTGAAGGGGCCACCAGCTGTGGGAGCTTTCTCGGTGAAGGCCACGCCCGGCAGTTCGGTGGGCTTGCCGGCCACGGGGAAATCCTTGCGAAGGGGGTGGTACGGATAGCCATCCCACATCATGATGCGGCGTAAATCCGGGTGCCCTACGAACTCAATGCCCATCAGGTCATACTGCTCGCGCTCCAGCCAGTTGGCTGAGCGCCAAAGCGGTACGAGGCTCGGTACGGAGCATTCGGACTCGCTCACAGGGCAGCGCACCAGCAGGTTGGCGCCGGTTTCTGCCTGTGTGATGGTGTAGTTCACTTCAAAGCGGGGCTCGTCGCCCAGATTATCTACGGAAGATACGCAGGTGAGCATGTCAAAACCACAGCCTTCCTTGGCGTAGGTCATGACTTCCACCAAATCCTCTGCGGCAATGGTGAGGGTGATGTCGCCGCGGAACTCCTTGCGGCTTACCTGAGGGTAACGCTCGCAGATGCGGGCTGCGGCATCATTCTGAAGAGTGGTGAGATCTGCCATGGTACTTAGGTGTCCTTTCGTTATCTCTTTCTGGAAATCAGTCTGTTATGGGCATCTTGGCTGTGATGGTGTCAGCGTTCTGGGCCACGCGCGGCTCGTGGGTCTTGAAGAAGCCCTTGAGCGGGTGCTCAGTGTCCATAATCTTCTCCTTGAGGGTCATGAGGCCCTGCAGGAGTGCTTCGGGGCGGGGAGGACAGCCGGAGATGTACACATCCACGGGAACAATCTTATCTACACCCTGCAGCACGGAGTAGGAGCGGAACATGCCGCCGGAGCAAGCGCAGGCGCCGCAGGCGATGCACCACTTGGGCTCGGGCATCTGGTCCCAAATGCGGCGTACCAGCATGGCCATCTTGTAGGTGATGGTGCCGCAGATGAACATGAAGTCTGCCTGATGGGGAGTATAGCGGTTCACCTCAGAGCCAAAGCGGGAGATGTCATAGCGCGAGCAAGAGGAGGCCATGTATTCGATGGCGCAGCAGGATGTGCCCATCGGCATGGGCCACAGGGAGTGCTGCTGCACCCAGTTAATAGCAGCCTCAGCGGTCGTGTAAAGGAAGCCGCCGTCGGCATCGGGGTCGCACATGTAATTCTGCTCGAGTTCCTGGAGATTGTCACTTGCCATAACGTATGGTACAGGGGGTGTGTCATGCTGCCCTGCTGGGGTAAGCATACCTTATTTTCTCTTTTCAGGCAAGCCAAATTTGCGTGCTGTGTGAACATTTATCTCGTTTATCGCGCATGCGTACGCTGTGTTACTAAATAAATGCCCGAATAAATGCTTGACTCACCTCTCATAGGTAATATAGAATACGGGGGTATGAATGCACGCACTCTCTGCTGGACCGCTTCTCTGATGGCGGTAGCTATGTCTGTGTCGGCCCCTGTCATGGCGCAGGAGTCCACGGGTGATCCTTTCCTTGACGCCATGCTGAGTGATCAGCAGGCTGCTGAAGAATCAGAAGCTCAGCGCTCAGCTGCATCTGCAAGTCTGCGTGGTCCTGCTGCCAATCAGCCGGCGGAAGAAAGTGCATCTGCTGCTGCTACTGAGGCTGCTGCCCAGGCTTCTGCCGCTCGACTTACTCGCCCCGGTGCTGATATGGTAGGTGTGAGCAATGAGGTAATGGAGCGTGAATTCGGTGAGAATACAGCCGTATTTGCCAATGAGCATGTGTATGATGGGAAGCCTGTTCGTTCTGTGGGCATTCGTTATATTTCCGGGCGTCGCGTGCTGCCGGATAATCGCCTTCTGGATGTGGTGCAGACACGTGCCGGTTCCCGTTACAACGCTACCCGTATCAATGAAGACTTGGAGCGTTTGATTCGTAATGGCTTAGTGGATGGTGACGCCCGCGTGGCAGTGGAACCCTCCGGCAGCGGTGTTCGCGTGATTTTCGAAGTGCGTCCTGCTAGTGTGATGGGCGGTGTTGGTTTCACCGGTAATACCCGTTTTGATGATGATGAACTGCGTGAAGGTCTGATGGAGAGCACGGAAGGGGTGGTGAAGCCCCATACTAGCACGGAGACTCTCCGTTCCGGTACCGCGTTTAATGACCAGAGCTTGGCTGCTGCCCGCGCTCGCATTATTCAGATGTATCAGGAAGCAGGCTATCCGGATACGAAAGTTTCTTGGCGCCACACGAATACAGCCCGTGAAGGGTACCGAGATGTGGTGTTTGATATTCAGGAAGGTCGCGAGGTGCGCATGCAGAATATCGAGTTCGTGGGTAATACCGCCTTCGACAGCGAGCAGCTGCGCCAGGTGATGAAGACCCGCGAGCGTGGCCTCTTCACATGGATTACCCATTCCGGCCGAGTGGACCGTGAGCAGGTGGAAGATGATCTTGCTAAGATTGTGCGCTTGTACCGCAACTACGGCTATCTCCGTGCACGTGTGGCCAAGGTGGAGTACTTTGACCGCGGCCGTGCGGATGGCCCGCAGAAGCTCACCATGCGTATCACGATGGATGAAGGCCCCCGTTACCGTGTGCGTAACGTGGCTTTCTCCGGCCTTAGCGTGTATAACTCTTCCGAGCTTATGCCCGGTATGAGCATGATTGGCGGTGACATTTACTCCTTGGAGAAGGTGGCGGATGACTCCACCATGATTCGCCGCTACTATGGTGCTAAGGGGTATGCGGATGCTGATGTGCGCCCTGACATTAACGAAGTCGGCGTGGATGCTGAGGGTAATCGCCTAGTGGATATCAACTATGTGGTGGAAGAGGGACAGCGCTATGCCGTTGGCCGCATCAATGTGCTGGGTAATACCAAGACTCAGGCACACGTTATCCTTCGCGAGCTTCCGCTGAAACCCGGCCAGCCGCTGAACTCTGTGGACTTGGAGACAGCCCGCCGCCGTCTGCAGAACTTGAACTACTTCAGTAATGTGGAGGTGTCTCAGTCTGCCTCCGGTACTCCCGGTTATCGCGATATTAACGTGAACGTTCAGGAGAAGTTGACTGGTAGCTTCAGTGTGGGTGTGGCATTCTCCTCCATTGAAAGTGTGTATCTGTACACCACCATTACTCAGTCAAACTTTGATATCGGTGGCTTTACCAACGGTACCTTCGTGGGTGGCGGCCAGCGCCTTTCCATCTCGGCTCGCTTGGGTACGGAAACCCAGAGCGCCTCTGTTCACCTGCTGGAGCCTTGGTTCTTGGACCGCAAGATTTCATTGGGTAATGAGCTCTTCTACTCCCGCTCTACTTACATGAGTGATTACTATGAGCAGACGAATTACGGTTATGCCGTGAACCTTCGCCGCGCTCTCAGTGATTTGACCAGCATTAAGGTGGAGTACCGCATTGAGCAGTTCAATCTGGACCCGGAGCCGGGTGCACCTGTCTTCTTTGAGAAGAACAGTGGTGATTTTACCCGTAGTAACATCCGCGTGGCATATGAGTATGATTCCCGTGACGCTCAGATTACACCGCGTAAGGGTGGGCATTTGGAGGTGTTTGGCGCTTGGTCCGGCCCCGGTAGTACGGTGGAAACCATCAGTGGTGGTATCAATGGTTCCTACTACTACAATTCCTTCTGGGATTCCATCTTCAGCGTGAACTTCGGTGTGCAGACGATTGACACCGTGAATAGTGATGAGGAAGTACCGCTTTTCGAGCGTTGCTACCTTGGTGGCCCGAACAACCTGCGCGGCTTCCGCTATCGCGACGTAGGCCTTGTGGATGAGGCTATCGCCGGTGATGAAACGATGGGTGGTAAGACCTCCGCTTATGTGCAGCTGGAGGCTACGTTCCCGCTGGTGGATTCCCTGCGCTTTGCTGTGTTTGCGGATGCCGGTTTCGTGAATGCTGACAGCTGTGACTTCTCCACCTCCACATATTCAGCGGACGTAGGTGTTGGTCTGCGTTTGAACCTGCCGATGGGGCCCATTGCTGTGGACTATGCTATTCCGGTGAAGACCGGTGAGGCCATTGACCGCAGTGGCCAGTTCCAGTTCTATGTGGACTACAAGTACTGATTTTATCTGAACAGATTATCAGAACATCCCTCCGGTTGTTGCAACCGGGGGGATGTTTGTTTTCACTGCTGTCGTCTGGCTTATTGCTTGCCGGGGCTATATCCGTATCATTTAATAATTGCCAGTAAAAAAAGCCCTGCGGGCTGCAGGGCTTGGTATGGTGAAGGGGTGGGGCTTTAGCGTGTGAGCTCTCTGAGCTGCTGCTGCATTTCCCGCACGATTTCCGGGTGCTGCGGGGCGATGTTACGCTGTTCCTGCAGGTCGGTACTGAGGTCGTAGAGGTGGTCAGTCCTCCCGCGGCGGTAGTATTTGTATGGGCCTCGGCGCAGTGCGAGCATGCCGCCGTTATTGCTCTCAATGATGTGAGGGGCGCCCGTGGCATCCTGCCCGAGAAGGGATGGGAGGAGATTTCGGCTGTCCGGCAGGGCGCCTTCCGGTATGGTGGCGCCGGCAAGGGTTGCCAGAGTGCGTGCAAGGTCTACTTGGCTGATGAGTGCCGGGCAGTCTCCCGTGCCGGTGCGGCCGGGCCAGGAGACGATGAAGGGCACGCGGGTGCTGCCTTCCATGATGCCGTATTTACCGCCGGTAAGCTTGCCATCCCGCCAAGTGCCGGCACTCATGGGGGCTACTGGATTGTGGCCGGCGCAGTCACGGATGGAGCCATCCCAATAACCATCATTGATGACGGGGCCGTTATCGCTGCTGAAGATGAAGAGGCAATCGCTGTAGCCATGCTCAGTAAGGGCCGCGAGGAGTCGCCCGAGGCAGTCATCCATCTGCACGGTCACATCGCCACGTATGCCCATGCTGCTGCGCCCCTGAAAGCGCGGGTGTGGGGCGCGCGGTACGTGGATGTCATTCGTGGCGAAATACAGAAAGATGGGCTTCTGCATGGCCGCACTTTCAGCGATGAAGCGTATGGCTTCTTCCGTGAGGCGGTCCGCCATGTCCTCGTCCTTCCAGAGGGCGGATGTGCCGCCGCGCATGTAGCCAATGCGGGGAATTCCGTCAATGATGCTGCAGTTGTGCTGAGGGCCGTTGCTGCGGGCGAAAGAGCGTACGAGCTGAGGGTGGGTGCTGCCAAGAGGCTCACCGGGGAAGGGAGTGCTGTAGCTCACGCTGATGGGGTCAGCAGGATCCAGATTCACCACGTTTCCATTCCGGAGGTATACGCAGGGCACGCGGTCACCGGTAGCCGCGAGAATGAAGGAGTAATCAAAGCCGACTTCGTTCGGGCCCGGGGAGATGTGGCGGTTCCAGTTGGTGGGTTCACTGCCGCGGCCCAGACCGAGGTGCCACTTGCCGATGACGCCGGTGCGGTAACCGGCACTGCGCATGAGTGAGGGCAGGGAGGCTTCCTCTTCCTCCGTGGGGAGTATGAGTTTTGCATCCCCCGGTAGTATGCCTGTGCCGCGGCGGCGCCATGCATAGCGCCCGGTGAGCAGGGAGTAGCGCGAGGGGGTGCATACGGAGTGGGTGCTGTGAGCATCCGTGAAGCGCAGCCCTTCATCTGCTAGGCGGTCCAGATTGGGACAGGGTACACCTTCGCAGCCGTAGGTGGAGGTATCATGATAACCGAGGTCATCCGTGTAGAAAATGACGATTGCCCGGGGGCGTTCTGCTGCCATTAGAGGCAGAGCCAGCAGGGCCAAGTGTAGCAGGTGGCGGAACATGTTACCATTATAACAAGTTCTGCACGCTTGTCACGAAGAAAAAAGCCGCGCACGCCCATGGGGCATGCGCGGCGGGAAGTGCTGAGGCTGCGCTGGGCAGCCGAGGGGTTAGTCCTCTTTCTTGTCATTCTGCACCAGCTTGGCGCAGCAGACGATGAAAAGGCCCCATACGATGCCGCAGGAAAGCAGCATGGTGATGATACCGGCGATTGTCATATCTTGTCAGAAAAGGTGGGTTAAGGGTTATTCCGGCTTGTTAATGTTCTTATGGAACTTGTTTGACGTGCGGATGACGAAGGCGAAGAAGCCTGCCACCAGCAGTATCCATACCAGCGGGAAGACGGCACCGGGTTTCAGTTCCAGAATGTTGGTGATGTAGGCGCAGGGCTTATCAATGATGTTCTGGAAGACCCATGCCGCGAAAATGGTGAACATGAGGATGGGGGTAATCCAGGTGACGAGGAAGCCCACAGCGCGGGGGAGGCGCAGGCAGGAGCCGTGGCGCAGCTCAGCCATGCCCTTGTTTGTACCCCATACCACGGAGAAGAGGTAGAGGTAAAGACCGGTGGTAATGTACAGGCAGATGTTACCGAACCAGAAGTCCAGCGTATCCAAAGCCAGCAAATCTGTGGTGAACCAAGCCACCAGCAGAGCACCGCAGGTGAGCAGCATAGCCAGTAGAGAGATGCTCTGGATGCGGCGCAGGCCCCAGAACTCCTCCAAGAATGCCACGCCCGGCTGCAGCATGGAGATGGCGCTTGTAACGGCGGCAATGAAGAGCAGCACGTAGAAGAGGGTGCCGAAGAGCTGGCCACCGGGCATGCTGTTGAACACCTGAGGCAGTACGTTGAAGCCGAGGCCGAATGTGTTGGCTCCGGCTGCCGCCGCTACACCCAGGAAGCCTACGGCTGCCGGGATAATCATCATGCCGGCCATGCCTACCTCCGTGGCGGCATTAGCGGCATTGGCGGTAAGGGAGCTCAGGGCCACATCCTTGTTGCGGCGCATATAACTGGCGTAGGTGCACACGGTGCCGAAACCTACGGAGAGGGAGAAGAATACCTGACCGGCTGCTGCAAGCCAGAGCTGCGGATTCAGCAGGCCGCTGAGCACGCTGATGTGGCGAGTCTCGATTTTTGCTGCACCGGGGTTTTCGCTCTTAACCTTGGTGATGAGGGCTTCCTGCTGTTCGGGCGTGGCATCTGCGGGAATCATGCCTACCGTGGTACGCCCTGTCTCGGTGACTTCACCGGTGCGGGGGTCGGTGGCTTCATTCACAGCCACGAGGATGGTCTTATCCGGGTTCCACATGTAACCAAGGCCCTGGCTGATGCTACGCTCGGGGTGAGCGGGATCAGGTGTGCCCATGGTCAGCACGCGCATCAGCACCAGAAGGCAAGTGATGATGAGCACAGGCATGCTCCATTTGCAGAACTTCTCGATACCCTTGCTTACACCGCGGAAGATAAGGTAGAAGTTAATGATGAGCACGAGGAGGAAGAAAATCAGCGCGCTGCTTTCCCCGGAGAAAATGTGGCCGTCACCGGGCAGGCCCACGAAGTTGACGAAGAAGTTGCCGTACTCTTCTGTAGAACTCAGGCTCAAATCACCTATGGCGGTGTGCCAGGCGTAGCCGAGGGTCCATGCTTCCAGATAGATGTAGTACATGGCCAGTGCCAGCGGGGCAAGCACGCCCATGATGCCGAGGTACTTCCAAGCGCGGGAGCCGGAAAGGCGGTAAAAGATAGCAGCGGTGCTGTGGGCACCGAGGCTGCCGCCGCGGCGGCCTATGCCCCATTCTACCCAGCTGATGGGAATGCCCAGCAGCAGGAAGGCACAGAAATAGGCTATCATGAAGGCACCACCGCCGTACTGGGCTGCCAGGCCGGGGAAGCGCAGGAAGTTACCGAAGCCGATGGCGCTGCCGGCTACTGCCAGCATCACGCCAAGGTTCGTGTTCCAACTTTCGGATTTAGGTTGTTTTGACACGGTGTCAGATGGGGGGTGAGGTTTGAATTAAGAGAAGGGCTCGCGGTCGTATTTCGTTTCCAAATCTTTATTGCGGTGGCGGAATCGGGCGGACGTGTGAGCCACTAGGCAGAAGAAGATGGTGACGATGAGCACCCAGGCGAGCGGCAGAATGGCGCCGATTTTACCTTCCAGCAGGTTGGTGATGTGATAGCTCTGCTTCACGAAAAGGTTCTGGTACAGCCATGCCAAGAAGATGAAAATCATAATGGCCGGTGTTACCCAGTTAATCAGGATTGCGATGCTGCGGTTAATGGGGATGAGTGAGCCGCTGCGCAGCTCAGCAAGACCCGCCGGAGTGCCCCATACGAAGCGGAAGATAATAAGGAAAAGTGCAGAGCTCACATACAGGCTCATGGTGCCCAGCCAGAAATCCAGCGTATCCAGCGCCAGTAGGCCATCCGTGAACCAGATGACGATGATGGAGCCGATGCCCAGCAGCATGGCAATAAGGCTTACGCTCTGCACGCGGCGGAGGTTCCAGAACTCTTCCACGAATGCCACGGCGGGCTGTGTGATGGAAATGGCACTGGTAATGGCGCCAATGGAGAGCAGCACAAAGAAGAGCGTGCCGAAAATCTGGCCGCCGGGCATGCTGTTGAATACCTGCGGCAGTACATTGAAGCCGAGGCCGAAGGTGCTGGTGCCGGCTGCTGCGGCTACGCCGAGCAGGGATACGGCAGCGGGAATAATCATCATGCCTGCCAAGCCCACTTCTGCCACCTCATTGGCGGCGTTAGCGGTGAGTGAGCCAAGGGCGATGTCCTTGCGGCGGCGCACATAACTGGCATAGGTGCAGACAATGCCGAAACCGATGGAAAGTGAGTAGAAAATCTGTCCGGCAGCGGTAATCCACATGTCAGGGTTCATCAGGCCCTTTATCAGGGTGATTTCCTCGCGCTCGATGGTGGCCTCCGGGTACTCTTGCTGCAGGCGGGACATGAGGGCAGCCTCCTCTTCAGGAGTGGCGGAGGCCGGTACCATGCCGATGGTCTTATCCGTGCTTGTGTCCACCAGCATCACCTTATCCGGGTTCCACATGTAGCCGAGGCCCTCGTTTACGTTGCGCTCAGGGTGGGCGGCATCCGGGGTGCCCATGGTCAGCACGCGCACCAGAATGATGATAGCCGTGACAACGAGAATGGGCATGCTGATTTTGCTGAACCACTCAATGCCCTTGTTAACACCTCGGTAGATGAGGTAGAAGTTTGCAGCCAGAGCCAGCAGGAAGAAGATGAGCAGCGTGCTTTCTCCGCCGGTGAATACGGAACCGTCACCTGTAAGCCCGGTGAACTTCGTGAAGAAATCCCCGTATTCAGCGCTTGTGCTCAGGTTCAAATCACCCACGGCGGTGTGCCAAGCGTAACCGAGGGTCCAGCCTTCCAGCGCGATGTAGTACATGCTGATGGCCAGAGGCACGATGATGCTCACGAGGCCGAAGTATTTCCAGCACTTAGTTTGGGAGATGAGGTAGAAGATGGAGGCCGAGCTGTGCCCGCCTAATCTACCGCCCTTGCGGCCTATGGCCCATTCCACCCAGCTGAGCGGAATACCCATCAGCAGGAAGGCGCAGAAATACGCTATCATGAATGCACCACCGCCATACTGGGCTGCCAGTCCGGGGAAGCGCAGGAAATTGCCGAAACCAATGGCGCTACCGGCTACTGCCAGAACCACGCCAAGGTTGCTGCTCCAATTCTCGTTTTTAGTTTTTGTGCTCACAGTAATGGCCGCCATTATACGCTTGAGAATGTTGGATTGTCAAGGTAGAAGTGCGGCTTGCTAAGCTTCTTGCTATGAAAAAAGCCCTGCGGTTCTCACCGCAGGGCTTTTTGAAGGAATTGTATCCGTCAGAATTAGATCTGGCCGTACAGGGTCTGGCCCTTGGACAGAAGGTCATCAGCGGCAACCTGAAGGCGCTCAGCGATGCCCTGCTCACCCTTCTTCAGGTAGGAGCGGGGGTCGTATACCTTCTTGTTACCCACCTCGCCGTCAACCTTCAGCATGCCATCGATGTTCTGGCACATGTGCAGAACGATGGGCTTGGAGAAAGCGTACTGGGTGTCGGTGTCGATGTTCATCTTCACTACGCCGTAGGAGATAGCCTCGCGGATGTCGCAGAGGTCGGAGCCGGAACCGCCGTGGAATACCAGGCGCATATCCTCACCGTGCTTCTCCTTCACCACAGCCTGACCGTCGCGCAGGATGGTGGGCTTCAGCTTCACAGCACCCGGCTTGTATACGCCGTGTACGTTACCGAAGGTAGCAGCCAGCATGAACTCGCCAACGCCGTTGAGAGTCTCGTAGGTCTGCAGCATGTCCTCGGGGGAGGTGTAGAGCTTCTCAGCAGGGGCACCGGAGGTGTCAACGCCGTCTTCCTCACCGCCTACAACACCGATCTCGATTTCGAGAACGATACCCAGCTTGGCGCACTCGGCAAGCAGCTGCTTGGAGAGCTCAAGGTTCTGAGCCATGGGCAGAGCGGAGGCGTCCAGCATGTGGGAGTTGAACAGGGGGCCTTTGCCCTCGGCGATGCGCTTCTTGCTCTCGGCAAGCAGGGGACGCAGGAAGCTGTCCACCTTGTCAGCCTGGCAGTGGTCGGTGTGCAGAGCAACGAATACGTTGTACTGCTCGGCGAGGCGGTGTACGGCCTCAGCCAGCACGATGGCGCCGATGGCGGAATCCTTCACGGCGGTGCCGGAAGCGAACTGACCGCCGCCCAGGGAAATCTGGATGATGCCGTCGGACTTAGCCTCGGCAAAAGCCTTCAGGGCGCCGTTGATCACCTCGATGGTGGTCACATTGATGGCCGGGTAGGCATAGCCTTTAGCCTTGGCCGTATCAAGCATCTTGATGTACTGTTCTTGTGTAGGTACAGGCATGGTACTTATCTGTTGTTTATCGTTCTTAAGTGCGGGCGTACCCCGCATTTCACGCGCACATTGTACCCTGCCACCTCCGTTCTGGCAAGCAAAAAGTGTGAAACGATTCATTTTTCACTCACTTGCGATGCGGATTGAGGGCGGAAATGAGATGGGGGATTCCATGCGCGCGGAGTGAGTATGTTTGACGCCATGATAACTTGACGCAGCGGAATGGATGTGCTATACTGCGGCTCAGGTGATGAGGTAATCATGAGCCGTCATGAGCTACCGCTGTCAGGGGTAATCTGCACACTGTTTTCTGATTATGGATAATGATGCACCACCACAGAATGAGGCTTCCGACCTTGCGCTGCCGCCCGGCTTGGTACTGGGTAAGTACCGCATTGTCCGAAAATTGGGGCAGGGAGGCTTTGGTATCACATATTTTGCACTGGATACCCAGACAGGTGATGAGGTGGTCATTAAGGAGAATCTTCCCTTTTATTATTCAAAGCGGTGTGAGGATACTTTGGAAGTGACCCCGCTGGGGGGACCGAATGCCAAAGCTCTGTATGAGAAGTCTATCCTGAGGTTCATTCAGGAGACTCGTCTTTTGGCAAGGCTTTCACACCCGAATATCGTGCCGGTGGTGGCCGGTTTTCAGGCTTTAGGTACAGCATATTATGTGATGCCGTGGGTAGGTGCGCGTGATTTGCAGAATGCTGCACCGGAACCGAATGTGATTAATGAAGCGTGGCTTGTGCCTATTCTTTATGATATTCTTGGAGCATTGGATTATCTTCATGGTCAGAATCTTCTGCACCGTGATCTTAAGCCTAATAACATTCTTCTGAAAGATGGGCGCACACCCATTATCATTGATTTTGGTACAGCGCGAGCTCTTAAGACGGAGGTTTCTGCCACGAAGGTGAGTACGCCCGGGTATACACCGGCGGAGCAAGTTACGAAAGGCGGAAAGCGTGGTGCTTGGACGGATTTGTACACCCTTGGGGCAACCTGTTACCGTCTTATTACCGGTTGTAATCCGCAGGAAGCCGTATCTCGTATCGTTTCCGGAGATAAGATGCCCCGCCTTGCTGATAATCCTGAACTCCGTAAACGCTTCTCGGCTGCTGTGCTGGAGGGGGTGGATAAGGCGCTTATGCTGGAGACGTCCGACCGCTGGCAGTCCGCTAAAGATTGGCAGCGGTCGCTACCCGACCCGCGCCCGTATGATTTGGCCCGGGAGATTCGTATTCTGAAGGAGAAATTGGCCGCGGCTGAAGAGGATAAGAAGAATCTTCGCTACATGCTGACAGAGCTGCTGGAGCGTGATGGCGTGCCGGAGGAGGCGCTTGAAGAGGCTTTGGGCACAGGGCCTGTTCCCGGGCCTGCTGAGCTGAGCGTGGCCTTGCAGGAGGCAGCTGCTGCGGGGCAGGCCTCGCGTGTGCGCGTCCTGTTGCATTTGGGTGCGGATTTGAATGCGCTGACTCCTGAGGGGGCTAACTCTCTTCTGCTGGCAGTGCAGGGCGGGCATACTGCGTGTGTGGCTGTTCTTCTTAGTGGCCCTGAGGATTGCGA
>CALABM010000065.1 GCA_937885815.1 uncultured Verrucomicrobiales bacterium
TCCGTTGTGGCTAGTTCCCGTTTCTGCTGTAATGGTGTTGCCACAATACCCACAGTACATTTTGCCACTTAATATGTAAGGGTTTTCGTGGTAAACTTCACGTTGCCTATGTTTATGTCCGTCCATAATCAAATTACACTCCTTAAAAATTCTTTTGTCAACAATAGGTGGAACAACGTCGGGATAGGTTGTCCCATCAACCGTCACAATTCCTATATTCTTTTCGTTACAAATCATACGGCAAATTCCCGTCATCGTAAACGCCTTTCCGTTTTTAGGCTTAATGCCTTGACTGTTTAATCTATCGACTATTGATTTTCCTTTTTCGCCGTTACGGTAACGATTGAAAACGTCTCTAACGATTTCCGCTTCTTCTGGGTTTACTACCCACTTTTTGTTTACGATATTATAACCGAGTAGGGTGTATCCACCAATAAAATGACCTTTAAGTAAACTTTCTTTAACGCCACGCTTTGTCTTTTGTGAAAGTTCGGCGGAGTAATACTCCGCCATACTTTCTAAAACGCCTTCGATTAAAATTCCGCTTGCGTCGTCCGAAATGTTTTCCTTTGCCGATAAAACCCTAACGCCGTTTTTCTTTAACTTTGCTTGTGTTTTTCGGATCGGCTGATTATTGCTCAGCGTCGTCGAGAAAACGCTTTACAAGCTTGCGGTCCGGGCTGGCCATGGGTGTGGAAGGAAGCTCAGAGAGTGGAATAAATCGCTCGTTGCTTTTGGGCGTGGCAACGTCTGCGCGGTGCAGATGGCGGGTGACTTTGTAACGCGTCACGCTGTACTTCTGGTCGCACATGTGAGGGAGATTTGAAACTTCAATCTGTTCGCGGCGAGGGAGGCGGTACATTCCCTCGTGGCGTTTGCCATCGGGCTGTTTTTCCATCAGGAGCCCTTGTGGGGAAAGGTGCCAGATATCCCAGTGCTCTATTGCGCTCACCTCTTTTTTGGGGAGTTTAACGGGGAGTTTTTCCGGTTCGGTGGCTGTGCAGAATTCTTGGACGGGGCAAAGTAGGCAGGTGGGGCTACCGGTTGTGCAAAGCGTTTGCCCTAGTTCCATGATGGCGGAATTGTAGGCCATTGGATTAGTGGGGTGGACAAGCTTTGCTGCCAGTTCCCAGTGCTTTTGGCGTCCTGCCGGGCTGTCGATGGGGGTAGCATCGTTAAATACTCGGGCAAATACTCTGCTCACGTTTGCGTCTACTAATGGGGCGGGGTGGTTGTATGCGAAACTAAGCAGTGCCCCCGTAGTGTAATCTCCGATGCCGGGCAGGGCTCGTATGGTTGCTTCATCGCGGGGAAAAACTCCTGCGTGCTTTTCACAAATGGCTATGGCTGCAGCACGCAGCGAGCGTACGCGGCGGTAATAGCCAAGACCTTCCCATGAACGCAAGGCTGTTTCCTCGTCTGCCTCTGCCAGATGAGCGGGTGTGGGGAACTGATTCATCCATGCATCATATCTTGACAGTACGGTCGGGATAGTCGTCTGTTGCAGCATGATTTCACTCACCAGTATAGCCCATGGATTCGTGGTGCGGCGCCATGGATAATCTCGTCCGTGCGCAAGGAACCAATCCACTAATGCCTGCGAGAAAGCTTGATAATGCGCTGCATTCATCTTCAGGCCGGTGTGTGTGTCTCTGTGGTGTAAATCGAGATGTCCGCATTACGGGTACCGAGAAGCTTCTGTGCACGCATGAGTGCTTTACGCGTGGAGATGTTCGGATTCTTCGGTTCGTAAATGAAGATGTTGCTTTCACCTTTGCTGCGGTCACAGTCTGCCTGCAGAACCTCTAGCACACCACTTTTGCGCAGAACGCGGAACACTTGCCGCCCTGCGCCGGATACGATTAGGTGGCGGCCTTTCTCTCGCGTGAATTTAATGAGTTCTTCCAACGCACAGACGGAGGTGGCATCCAGATTGCGGGCATTCCTCATTCGAAGAACGATGACGGCGAGTGAGGAATCTTCCGCAATACGAGATACCTGTTTGCGGAAGAGATCCGCAGCGCCGAAGAAGAGGTCACCCTCCACATGGACAATGGAAATCTGAGGCAGGCGGCTAGCCTGACTGCTCACCTCCATGAGAGTGCCTTCCTTATCAAATGTGTATTCCACTAGCTCCGGCTTGGCGGCTTTTCTCAGGAAGAGGGAAACGGATATGACAACGCCCACGAAAATGGCAATATGGAGAGGCAGTAAAAGTGATGCAATGAATGTGATGAGTAGTACTACCGCATCTCCCCTTGTGGAGCGGAAACAGATGCGCAGCAGCTTTCTATCGTATAGGGATACGGCATTAGCCAGCACAAGCGCTGCAAGTACGCTGTGTGGTATGCAGGAGATGATGGGGAAGCTGGCCAGTACAAAGGTGATACCCAAACAAAGCAGCCCGCAAATAACGCCGGAAAAACGCGTGGCAGCACCGGCTGTATAATTCAGCATGGAGCGGGTAAGTGAAGCTGAGCAGGGGAGTGATGTGGTGAAGGCTGAGCCGATATTAGCCATACCCACGGCAAATGTGTCCTGATTGAGATTTACGGGCTCTCCTGTCTTTGCTGAAAGCGTCTTGCTCATCACGGTCTGTTCCAGCGTGGAGAGGAATGCTATACCGATAACAACGGGGAAGAGTTCTGCTAGGTGACCAGAAATAGACCATACTGAGGGCGGTGTGCATGTGAGGTCACTCATAGTGAAGTCCTTGAGCATGCGAACATCCGCAAAATAACCACCGGCCCATGGCTGGCTGAGCGCCCAGTTCAGCACGCTCATGGTCAGAAGAATCACAGCAAAGGTGGGAAGGAACTTAAAATGCTTCTTGAGCGGGATGAACATCAGGAATGACAACACGCCTAACACTATCGGTTGCCATTGAACCTTATCCAGATTATTGATAATGGCTGAGCTCATCGTGAAGAATGAGCTACCGGCGTTTACATCATTAATGCCCATCACATACCGCAGCTGAGAGGCAATAATGAGAGTAGCGGCACCTGTGATATAGCCTACAAGTACGCTGCGACTCACAAATTGCAGCATCTCCGTAGCTTTCACAAAGGCGCCTATGACGCATACCAGACCCGCCAAGAATACAATCAGCGGTACGAAAATCGCAGGCTGGCTCTGTATTGCCGGAGAGGAGGCAAGAAAGAAGCTGGCCAACATGAATGCTGTGGCATTACTTGGCCCGCTGACAGTAAGACTGCAGCGCGTGAAAAGAGGCGCAATGAATGTACCTACCGTGGCAGCCATGATGCCATATATGCTATCCAGCCCGGCCATAGCTGCGAAGGCCATGCCTTGTGGCAATCCCACCAGCGCGACATCCAGCGCGGCCTTCGTGTCGCGCCCGGCTTTAGAAAGATTGTACCCGCTAAGGGCATGGCGAGCAGGAAGAAGGTCAATCATTCCCTGTGCCAGATAGAGGCGCAGGCCCTTCCACCCGAGTTTGATACGATGTGCCAAAGCTCCCATACAATTCTTATTCTAGCACAGTATAATTTATTCTGCAAGTTGAATTATTCTGCTTGCGTGGGTTGCGGGTCGGAAATGCTATTGAGGAGTTCACGTGCCCGTTGCTGATGTTTATGAGCAGACGCATTATCCTGCTCTCGGCGTACTATATCAGCCAGAAGCACGATGGCTTGCTCCAGCCACATTTTGGCATCTTGTAGCTTGCCATGCGTAATCGCATGTGCGGCAGATTCTATGAGGGCATCCGTGTAGAGAGTTTTAAGTTTCGGATTCGCAGGAGAGTCCTGCAGTAACTGCCGAACAATACTGCGGTATTTTTCGAATTCCTCTGTAGCACGTGCGCTGCGCTGTTCATTTGTAGCATATGCGATGGCCCGCCCGCGATGTGCTCCGGCCACAATCATGGAATATTCCACATTACCCGGAGCAGTGGCAAGCAGGCGTTCCGTTTTCTGCATGACTGTGTTACAGTACGCTTCCGCCTGATTGTAAAGATGGCGGCGCAGCATGATTTCAATCATGTAGGACATGGCTCGGCATTGCTGGAATAGATAGTCCGTGTTATTAGAATCAAGGGATTCCAGCTCTTCAGAAAGCGAGATGCTTTGCTTAAAGGCTATCATGGCGTTTTCATCATGCTCATGGCGCAGAGTATCATTGGTAGCTGCGGTGCTCATGAGCATATGCATCAAGCCACGGGCGTAAGTCTCGGTTGAAAGCCCGACTTTGAATGACAAGCGGTGAGGATGTGCGGCTGCAAGAGATGTGTATATATCATGCGCCTCATTGAGAAGAAGATTTGCTGTACTAAAATCTTCCGCATCCATTAGAACATTCGCTTGGCTGATGAGAGCCTGCGCCAGCCCCATACGTGCATTTTCATGCCGTGGGTATTTGGCGATGAGCTCACGGAACATACGAACCATGTTATCAATGGTCATGCTGTTCATGGAAAGATTCCCGGAGATTACTGCAAAGCGAGCTGAGTAATCCATGGCCTTACCGAGTTCACAGCGATAATCAGGATTGTCCGGCGACTGGTCGCAGAGCGAGCGCAACACATTCAGCGCTTGACTCACAAGCACTCGTGCCTGCTCGTTCATGTTACGTCTCCGGCCTACTTCTGCACGCAGCAACCAAGTACGTGCCAGTTCAAAGCGGTAGCGCTGGTCATCAGGATAAGCATCATGAAGGGACTGTAGTAGTTTGGTGGCATTCCGGTAAGCGTCCGTGGCTGCAGCCAGTTCTCCTTGTTGAACATGTACGGAACCAAGGTTTTTCCAAGCGATTGCCAGCGCTCGCTGAAGCGTTTCATCCTGAGCGATGGGGAGACTCTCCATGGAATTAAGGTAATTTTTGAGATTATTACCCAGCTGCTGCTGTAAAGCCGTAGAGCCCGGGATGTCTGCAAGCTCATCGTTAAAATCATAGAGCATGCCTTCAGTGAATGTGAGGCTGTTGTTATAAATTTTCATAGCCTGCTCTTTTTCTTTCAGAGCCCATATGCTCAGCGCGGCCAGAGTGACGACGATGGCCACACTGGATGTCATGAGAATACGCATACGGCGCATGAGGCCTGATGGCGGGGGGATAATACCGCTCTCCATGCTGTCACGCCAGGCTGCTGCACTCTTCCAGCGTTCTGCCGGGTCTAAGGAAAGGGCTCGATCTATCGCTTGCAGGAAGTGGCGGCTGTAAAACTCTTCCAAATAAGGGCGCCCGGCCAAGGGTTTGTACGGGTCCGGGGAGGCGAGCACGCGCATTTCGGATTTCGGTGGGAGCAGGCGCGTGATAAGATAATAAAAGGTAGCACCCAGCGCATATATATCCGTCTGTGGGCCTATGGCTGCACTCATCTGGGCATCTGTACGGGCGGTGCTTTGCTCCGGAGCGCAGAAATCCGGGGTATAGATGTTGGTGTAAATTTTCCCTTCCTGATGCTGACGTGCGGAGCCGAAGTCCAGCAGGATGGGGCGGCCCTCTGTATTTACGAGGATGTTTTCCGGTTTAATGTCGCGGTGCACAATTCCGTGCTGCTCCATATATTCCAAGGTATAAAGCAGGGAGCGCAGAAGCTGCTTATTCTTGCGAGCCTCCATGGCCTGGCGAGTTTTATCCAGTGTAGGTTGCTCAGGCAGCTCAAGTGATTTACCTTCCACATAGGGCATCACGTAATAAGCCGTGCCGTTTTCTTCAAAACCGGAGATAATGGGCACTATGCCAGGATGTTCCAGCCCCATGAGCACCACGACTTCTTCCATGAACTCTGCCAGTGTGGCTTTGAATCGTTCATCAGTCTCCGGAGATATGCTGCTCACGAAGGTGCTACCCGGCATACGCATGGCCAGATTAGTTGGGATATGCTCCTTAATAACCACGATGGAACCATGAGTGCAGTGGCGGGCGCGGTAAGTAATACCGAATCCTCCCTGACCGAGTTTGGAGATAATGATATACTCGCCCACTTGTGTTTCAGGGGGGAGGGGCGCACGCTGATTATCTGCCTCCAGCGGTGCTGACGCTTGCTTCAGCGTAGGTCCTTCTACCTCCTCCGGTAAAGGACGAGGAGGAGAAACCGGTTTAGCTACACCGGGGGGAAGGATTGGGGGCGGCGGAGCGCCATGTGGCGCGGAGTTGAGAGGCGAGGGTTTCATTCAGAGAGATTTTCGCAGTTTAAGTGTGCTGCTTTCCTGTGAAGTAAGGAAGGTGATTTTATCTAGCGGCAGTTGCGGCAAAACAATGAGAGGATTAAAGTGGGGCTGATTGTAAGTCAGGGTAAGTCTTGCCTCCTGTTCATTGCAGCGCAACTGAACATCTACTCGGGTATCCGGCGCGAATACGTTAAGAATGGCAGTGAAGGCTGCTTGCAAATCTGTAATACTATCCGGAGCTGCAAAAACACTTTCAAGCTTTTCTTGCAGAGTTTTCTCAAATGCTACAGGTTCCCCCGCGACAAAGGTAGTGTGGTAATTGATTGTCCACTTTCCACGGTATTCAAGCGACAACATGGTAATGTCGCTCTTCTGTTCCATGTTACCCGTGAACTGCTGGAGGGAAGCTCGAACGCCACGTATAGTATCAGCCACGGTGCTTGTTTCCCGCATAAGAGCCTCCTGAAGACGAGCCGCTCCAAAGGGGGTATACTCAGAGTCCGAGGCGTTAATCACACCTTGGGTGTAGAGGAAGAGCCTGTCGCCGGGCTGCAGAGTGAAGCGGCATTCACTATAAGCTGCTCCTGAATATGCTCCTAATACGGCGCCGGAATGCATGAAGAGCATCTCATAATTTCCGCCGACATGGCAGAGCAGCGCCTGTGGTGTGCCGGCATTTACAAAGCGAAGATCTCCGGTAGAGACGTTGAGGCGCCCGTAAAAGAGAGAAAGCTTCATGTCCGCCCCCTCGCGACAAAGAATTTTATTAGTACCCGTAACCAGCTCACGCGGAGTTGCCCCGGTATTTGCCAGCTCTCGGATGACTGAGATGGCGCGCATCATGAACAGCGCTGCGGGGATACCAGTGTCTGACACATCTCCGAGTAAGAAGCAGATGTGCTTGTCATCCGGCATGAAGAAGTCATAAAAATCTCCGCCTACCGTTTGCGCTTGAAGACACGAGGCATAGATATCAAAATCCGTTCTGTCAGGGAAAGCCGGAAACTTGCTGGGAAGTACGTTATGCTGAATTGCCGCTGCGAGATGCAATTCTTTCATAAGGTGTTCTCTCTTCTGATCTGCATATGACTGAAGAGAATCCACCATAGCATTAATACCTGTAGAAAGTCTTGTGAACTCCGGAGTGCTTTTTTCCTCAATTCTTTCCTCCGTATACCCCTCGGTTATACGGCGAAGCCCGTTATTGATACGTCGCAAACCGCTCAGCACGTAGATGCGCAGCAGCCACCACACAATCACGAACATGAGCAAGAACAATACCATATTGCTCAGCAGCATGTAACGCAGAGATTTGAAGCTCACCTTGCTAATTTCCTGCCACGGCATGAAGGAGACAAGGCGGATGCCATTCTCCTCAATGGCATATGTAGCATAACTCACACCACCCGTACTCACCTCGCCTACAGAGTTCAGCGGCAGTGAGAGCAGGGTGGATGTGGGTAGATTCAGAGCACCGCGGTTCAGCAGCTGTCCATCACGGAAGGCGATGACATACTCACTCGCGCCTTGCATGACTTGCTCAATCAGAGAATCAAGTCCAATAGCTTCACGAACTGACTGCTCATGCTGAACCGCAAAGCCCAGCTGGAGAACGCCGGGAGCATCCGGGCGAGTTACACCGGCGTATTGCAATAGTTTGCCGTCCAAGGCGCTGTTTCTGGGGCGCTGCACTAATTCATGCCCCGGTTCATTGATACAGTCTAGAAAGTAGCGGCTCTGTTCGTGGTCACCCAATCTGAAGCCTACGACATTTTTAGGAACACCTGCAATGATGGTTCCTTCCTCGTTACTGATGCAGAGCTGCGTGGCGCCGAGCTCATTACACAGGCCCTGCATGAGTTCGTAATTCTCAATAATAGTCGGATTCTGGCCAATGATTCTGGCAGCGGCTCGAGTTCGTTCCAGTGTGCTGCGGTCATTAATTTGCTCCACATGGCGCATGTTATCCTGCGTGAAGCGAATCAGTAGCATAAGGTCATAGAGGCGATTGCTCATGAGAGCCTTCGCCCGTGATTCCGCTTGTCGCTGGAACTGGAGGAATGACAGCAGGCCAGCTACGGCAAAAGCCGAACATATCAGCACCAGCAGCCATGTGAGAAACTTCCTTTGCATGTATTCCCGCTCTTTCTCCGAGCATATTACCATGATATGGGATGAATTGCAAGCATAGAATTGCACCTACGGAACTCTTGCAAGCCGCAAAATAACAAAATCAAAGTTAATGATCTCTTAAAATTAAAGAGCTAGACAGCAGGCTGAGAATGAGAAAGGGGAGAAGCTCGCGTATGCGTTCTTCTCCCCCTCGGGGTTATTTGTCTACGGCGCTGGTAGCCATGCAGGTAAAACCCATAGACTTAACGTGGCTGAATCTTCGCTTCCGGCGGGGTGGAGTATACTCGCACATAGTCAATCGTCATGGCGACTCCGTCACCCAAGTCTCCTATTTTGCCTACCCAAGTTCCTCCTAACTGCATGTCCAGCAGGAGATAATAGGGATTGTTGTCTTTATTGAAAGGCCAATTGGGGTTGTCTTCCTGAGCACGCAGGATGAGGGTAGGCTTACCATCCATGAAGAAGGTAATAGCCTCCGGTGTCCACTCAACACCGTATGTATGGAACGCAGTCTTATCTTCCTGAGTCCTGAAGTATGCTGTGCTATTGCCGTTAGCTCCAGCGGTTGTATTGGAAACGGCTCTACCCGCTGCGTTGGTATAATGCACTGTTTGGTAAATGATGCCCTCCCAGTTCAAATGCTCCATGATATCGATTTCCCCGGTCTTGGGCCATGGTCCGACGAGTGGCATCATCCAGATAGCCGGCCATGCACCCTGTGCACAGTCAAACTTGGCGCGAACTTCTACATATCCGTATTGGAAGTTGAATGTTTTTTTTGTAAAAATACCTCCGCAGGCGTAGGTGTCGTTAGCGCCTGTCTGGTCATTTTGACAGGTATAGTCACCATACTTACCCCAGAGGGAAACGGTACCGTCCCCGTTTACTGTCACCAAGGATTCATCCCGTGATTGATAACGCGACCAATCAACAGACCAGTTCTTTACATAGTCAAACCTGTTCCATTTTGTCGTGTCAAGGCTTGTGCCGGAAAACTCGTCATTGAACACCATCGTCCATTCCGGATGCGTTTGTCGCCAGCCAGTATAATCATCTGCCAGAGTGGCCGGCATGGCTGTCGCTAACATCAGGCTACATAAAGTCATTTTCATAAATGATGCGCTCGTAAGTTGTATAATGAGAGAGGAAGTAAAGACTCCAAAATGAGCTTAGGAGTCTCAGTCTGTTTATTATAACCTTACGAACGATTCCGTCAAGTTAAAAGAGGACGGCTTGGCCACCTGAAAGATGAAAAGGGACCTCATTTCTCAACAGGTAACTTATTCAACTCCTCCTGAACGGATGGCGGGCAATTATAACGAGCCGATTCGAGCGCATCCTCGCTGATATATGCTCCTGCTTTTCCAAGCAGGGGGATGAGCTCTACAGCATTTCGAACTGCTTGTGAATCAGGTGTATCTACCGCCTCGAATACCAATTCATCGCGGTCTACCATGGCGTCCGGTATGAAGTCTGCACAAGTCCCTTTCTGCAATAGTCCTAGGGCTTTTTCCATAGCGCCGCTTTCCGGCCCCGCAAGAGGATCGGTGGCGGAAAGAACGGCCTCTTCCAGTACTGTACGCATGTGGTCACGATATGCCGCTCGGAAAAATATTACCACGATGGGCACTAGCACCATTAAAAAGGGAACCGCGAAAAGTACGGCCATCGCGATAGCTCCTGGCATGTAGCCTTCCTCTCGCGGAGATAAAGCGAAAGCTGCCACGCTATACATGAGAATGCACAGCCAGCAGAGAGAGAGCACTTGCAGCAAAGAGCGACGAGGCCAGTACAGAAGCACTGCTGTGCCTGCTGCACCCCACAGGGCAGATAGCAGTGGTGACTCCGAGCCGCAATACCACCCCAGCGTGAAAAACAATGCAGCTGATGCAAAAATGAAAATACCTTTCATATCAATCATCCGACATCTGCGGCGTGACGGCTGTTCAATATCAGATAGGCTTCTGAACCTCCGCGATGTATTCTTTCACGGAACGCGTAATTTCGGTGGCAATATCGGCCTTGGGACGGGCAAATGAAGGAATGAACCAGGGATAAGCTCCCACTAAGTCGTGGAATACAGCCACTTCACCATCACAAGTGCCTCGGCCTGCGCCGATGCCTATGGTGATGATGGGGCAAGCCTCGGTAATGGCCTTGGCTACAGAGTGCTTGGTACATTCGATGACCACGGAGAATGCACCCGCGCGTACGACGGCCTCCATATCACGCATAATAGCAGTGGCCTCCTCATCCGTCTTGCCATGCATTCGGTAGCCGCCTTCTTCCTTTACTTTCTGGGGCAGGAGGCCTATATGCCCCTGCACGGGAATCCCCGCCTGAGTAATAGCGCGAATCTGCTCCTCCATGGCAACGCCGCCTTCTAGTTTCACGGCGTCAGCACCCACGGCCATGAGAGCGCGGGCTGTTTCAAGAGCTTGTTCCGGAGTGTTGTATGTATTGATAGGCATGTCAGCCACCACCACAGCATTTTTAGCAGCACGGGCCACAGCCTCTACATGGTGTAGCATGTGCGCGAGAGTTACGTGCGTGGTGTCCGGGTAGCCAAGCATCATCATACCGAGCGAATCTCCCACAAGTATCATATCCACTCCAGCCTCATCCACTAGGCGAGCAGTGGGGTAATCATAAGCAGTCAGTTCTGAAACGGGCACATTACCCTTTCGGTCGATGATTGCAGCGATTTTACTGTTCATGGCTCTTCAGTTACAAATCAAAGGGGACAACTTGTGGTCTATCAGCGGGCAGGGCGCTAAGAAGTTCACTCACGGTAAGAGTCTGTCCGGGAAGGCGCAGTTGCGGGTCTATGTCGCAGAGTGGCCTCAACACAAACTCCCTCATGTGTGCGCGAGGATGCGGCAGCGTTAGCTCAGGCGTGTTAATGATGGTTTTGCCGTGATAGATAATATCCACATCACAGGTGCGGGGTGCACCATATTCCCCGGTGCGTTCACGGCCTAGCTCATTCTCAATCCTCTGGCAGAGTACAAGAAGCGCCTCCGGCTCCATGTCTGTACTTACCTCTACACAGGCATTCAGAAACATCGGGGAACCATCAGGGCAGCCCACCGGCTCCGTTTCATATAACTGAGAAAGGCGGAGGGCGCCGAAGGCGTCAGCAAGGTAATCACAAGCTCGTTCCAACGTGGATAATCTATCTCCCACGTTGGAACCAAGAGCTATACAGGCTTTGACAGGTTCAGTCATTGAAACCCAGCACATCCTGCATGGTGTAAAGGCCGGCGGGCTTGTCAGCCAGCCAGAGAGCAGCGCGAACGGCGCCACAGGCAAAAGTCATACGGCTGGATGCCTTGTGCGTGAGTTCCACGCGCTCGCCATCCGTAGCGTACATGACGGTGTGGTCACCCACCACATCGCCACCGCGCATGGAGTGCATACCAATCTGGGCTTGCGGACGGGCGCCTACAAGGCCATTGCGGCCATGCATCACATCCTTTTCGTAATCCAAGCCGGTAACGTCGCACACCACTTCAGCCAGAGTACGAGCGGTGCCGCTGGGGGCATCCAGCTTGTGGTGGTGGTGCATCTCAATGATTTCAATATCGTAATCCTTCAGGATGGCTGTAGCCTTACGAGTGAGCCAGAAGAGGGTATTGACGCCCACGGAATAGTTACTGGCGAATACGATGGGAATCTGCTTAGCAGCCTCAGAAATAGCGGCTTTTTCCTCAGCTGTGTGACCGGTGGTGCCGATAACGAGGGGCTTGCCCTGAGCTACGGCTGTTGCCAGCAGTTCGGGGGTGAAGCCGTGGAAGGAGAAGTCAATGGCAATCTCAGCCTGCTGCATGGCAGCCGTGATATCTTGTCCCACATCATGTGTGGAGGCAAGTTCAGCGCCGGAGGACTGCTCTACAGCCTGCTTTACAGCCTGTCCCATGCGGCCGGAAATGCCCGTAACGAGAATTTTCATATACTTATTTACAGAAGGTTGTAGCTCTTGAGAAGGTCTGCAAGGATGCCGTGCTTCTCCTCTGCCAGAGACACGAGGGGCATGCGGATTTCCCAGCTCATATCACCGCGAAGAGCCATGGCTGCCTTAATCGGAACGGGGTTGCCGTCCAGACTCATCAGCCCTTTCATCAGCGGATAATACTTCTTCTGCAATTCCAGAGCCTTCTTGCCATCGCCGGAAAGTGCGCTATCCACCAGAGCTTTCATTTCAGCGGGTGCCACATTTGAGGTGACGGAGACGAGACCTACTGCGCCGCAGGAGATGAAGGGAACTGTCAGACCATCATCACCACTGAGCACGGCGAAGTCTTCCGGAAGAGCCTGAACAAGCTGATTCACGCGCTCCACACTACCACCAGCTTCCTTTATGGCTACGATGTTCGGGCAATCTTTTGCTAAGCGAACCACTGTGTCTACAGCAATTTCAATACCGCTGCGACCGGGAATGCTGTACAGCATGATGGGCAGGGAGGTGGCGTCTGCCACGGCCTTGAAGTGGCGGTATACACCCTCCTGGCTGGGCTTGTTGTAGTAGGGGCACACCTGAAGGCTGCCATCAGCTCCCATAGCCTCAGCTTCTTTCGTCATTTCAATGGCTTCATCCGTGCTGTTGGAGCCGGTGCCGGCGATGACTTGGCAGCGCCCGGCAGCATACTGGATTGCAAGTCGAATGACTTCCATATGCTCACTGTGACTGAGGGTGGGACTTTCACCGGTGGTACCAACCGGTACGATGCCGTCCACTCCACCGGCAATCTGAGCTTCAATCAGAGCCTTCAGAGCGTCGGCGTCGACTTTATTATCCTTGAAAGGGGTGACAATAGCTGTGTAAAGTCCGTGGTACTTCATAATATCTCGCAGTTATTGTAGCACAATCTGCCTAAAAGTCACGCTTTTTTGCAGCGAAAGTACAGCTAAAAGTAGAGCCCCTTGCAGAGAATTGCTCTGCAAGGGGCGAAAAAGGCGTTTTTCTGAATAAGAGATTATATCTTCAGTTTGACGCGGATGCGAGTAGTCGCAGTACCGTTCTCAGTTGTTGAGGTGGCGTCTACACGCTGCACATAAAGAGCAGCGGTCTCCAAGGCCTGAGCAACTTCTGCTACCTCTTCTGCACGACGAACGGCGGCTGAACGAGCAGGACGCGGTGATATGTAGTCATCCTCGGCAATATAACCACTGCGGCCTTTGATTCTTCTTGCATTTGTGCGGGCCGGACCGGTAGGCGTCTGGGGTGCAGCAGCCTCACGCATGGCATTAGCCACGCCGCGTGTAGCAGCAGCAAGTGCTCGCATGTTCAGAGTAGCAACGCTGCCGCTGAATTCCATTGTGCCCGTAGCAGAGGAGACAATATCAGCATTGTAGGCGGAGGAGGTGCCCATGGTGAAGGCGGTGTCACTTACGGTGACATTCGGCACAAAATTCGTGGAGAACCAGGGCAATGCCACGCTATATGAGGTTGTACTGTCAGAAGGTGTGGGAACGATGGGAAGCATGCGGACCACAGAGGGGTCACTACCAATCTTAGTAGCGACATTCCCAGCTACGGTGAGAAGTTGCTCCCAGCCTTCACTAAGTTTGCTTCGGTCAGTAACTCCTGCATAGAAGCTGATTCGAGGAAAGGCATGTCTATTACCGGGCTTTCCGCCCAATACAGCAGGGTAAGTGCCCGCGTTATCAATAGAGAATGCATAGCTATTCCCTAAGCCGCTGCAGATAGTTTCTCCAGCGCCGATAAGAGCCTTTAGTTCAGGCAAGAATTGTCTGGCCTGAGCAAGCTCACGGTTAGCAGAAGCCTGTTGACGCTGAGGCATGGTAGCAATAAAGCCATCAATTACATTAACGACAGAATCAACGAGCTGGGCGGTCGTGGGCATGTTGGGTCTTGCCCAAGGAGAACTTTCGAAGTATAATACGGTCTCTGGGCGGTCAGGCAGTGAGGTGAGAGCCAATCTGCCGGGGGTGTATTGGATTGCTGAATTACTTGATGTAATTTGAATCTCTACAGCTGAATCATTATACCAGACAAGAGCCATATCGCTTGCTGCACCCTTGTTTTTGCTCAAAGAGGACACCGCATTTGTTATTACTCTTGCTCCGGCAGCGGCAGCAGAAAGTGTATTCTGATTCTCTCCGGGTGTTGTGGACAGTTCGGCAAAGATATCAGACAACAGCGTACCCATCCCCAGCCAAGGTTTCATCTGCATTCTGTTCAACGTAGAGCTGATGCCCGGAGCGGCGTACGTAAGCAGAATGGGATTGTTCTGAAGATGTGCATCTGCGGCTGAAAGCTTGCCCGTGCCGAGAATGGACTGCTCGGGAGTAGCCGGGAGCTGTATATCCTGAGCGTTTTCACTTATGACAGCAATGAGGTCGGCCCCTTCCTGTTTAACCATTACATATATTGTGCGGCCATCAATAGCTGCTCTTACTGCAGTCTGAATCTCGTTATCTCTGCTGGCAGGCTGTGCAATGACATTACCGCGCAGGGTTATTTTAATACCATCAAAACCATTCGCTGAGTACACCTCTCGCGTATCATTCGGATTCGATGTTCCGATATTATCAGTGAGAACGGCAAGCAGTTGCTGCTTCCACTGAGCCGGTGCCGCCGGCGTTCCATTTGTGGAGATAACGGCGTACATCGGAGGTAACTTAATTGAGCGCGCAGAATTCACAGCTGAGGTCAGCACCTGACGAATATAAGCTGAAGTAAGATTTCTAATAATTGAACTGGCAGGGGAGGCAGACCTTCTTCCCCATTGCGTGAAAAATTCAATACCATTGCTTACATCATCTCCTTTATCAATGGTATAGTATGAATATATGTCGCTTACACAAGCTAAGGCTGGCCCTAAGCCTTTACCAAAAGCGAGGCTGATACCGTCCACTGAATCCAGTCCGGGAGGTATCTGTCCAGTATTACCGGTCAGGTCGGCAATAGCTACAAGGCCGGGACCGGCATGATTCAGCGTGATAACCATCTCTGCATCAGCAGGTATATAGGCAAGAGCAGGGTAGGCTGCGGCTCTTTCATTGACAGAAGCTGTTGCAGCACTAACGGTTCCGATCATGTTAGAATAAATATGAGCGGAGGTCTCTTCAGATACTTGTGCATAGATGGGTGCCGCAGTAGCGGCTAACATCATGAGAGTTGTTCGAATATTCATATGTACTATTATTATAAAAATTAATTATAATCTGTAAAGCTAAATTTAGATAAACTGACAAAAAAGAGAGCTCCCGTCATGGGAGCTCTCGTTAACATTTTGTTGAACAAAAGTATTACTTCTCGCAGTAAGTGCGCACGGCAGCGGCGATGCGAGCGGACACATCCTCGGGCTCGCCTTCTTCCACCACGTCAATCTGAACCACCTTGTCCTGAGCGCGGTAGTGCTCTACCACAGGAACGGTAAGTGTCTCATAATCCTTGCGGCGCTTAGCGAAAGCCTCAGGGTTGTCATCGGTACGCACAATCATGGCGCCACCACACTTGGGGCAGATTTCCTCACCGTTGCGGGTTGTCTCGCCGCAGGCGGGGCAAGCCTTGCGCTTGAGCATGCGAGCCTCGATAAGCTCTGCGGATACGTTCAGATAAATAACGATATCCACACCAAGGCCCATGGCAGTCAGGTTGGCGTCCAGAGTCTCGGCCTGAGCAACCGTGCGGGGATAACCGTCCAGAAGGCAGCCGCAGTCCTGATTCTCACCCAGCCACTTGGCTACGATGCCGTTCACTACCTCATCGGGTACGAACATAGCAGCGTCCATGTACTTCTTAGCTTCCAGACCCAGCTCGGAGCCGGCTGCAATCTCAGCACGCAGCAGAGCACCGGTGCTCAGCGGCTTGAGGCCGTAGGTCTCAGAAAGGAAGTTAGACTGCGTGCCTTTACCGGAAGCCGGGGCACCCACAAGTACGAATCTCTTGAGCGTTTTCATATTTATGTAAGATTGAGCTCGCCTCCGTTTTCAGCAGGCGTCGTTACGATTATGCCTTATTTTGTCAGAAATGCAAGCACATAATTCACGATAGAATGGCAAATGCCATCCGGCATCAGCTTTCACTGCCATTATTCAGCATGGCTGCGGCCATGATGTTACCGCTTCGAGCAGCAATGCGCAGTGCCGCTATAGCCTTCTCAGAGTCCTTTGTAACGATGGTGCCCTGAATCAGGCACATTGCCAGCACGAAGAGGGCTACGTGGTCCCCACTTTGTGCAGCTGCTTCCAGGTTAGCCAAATCCTCCCGAGTCTTTACTTGTGCGAAGTAAACACGTGCGAGCTGATTCTGCGCCTCTGCATGGCCGGCGAAGGCTGCATTGCGAAGATGCTCGGCACCTTCCATTGCCTTGCCGGCCTTAAAAGCGGCGGCTCCAAGCTGATATTCTTTATCTGCGTCCATTACTTCTGAGGAGCTGAAAACTCTACGCGAAGGCTGTAAACCTTGCCATTGAAGCTCTCGCCAAGAGTCTGCAGGGGAAGTA
This sequence comes from uncultured Verrucomicrobiales bacterium, assembly GCA_937885815.1. Lineage (GTDB taxonomy): Bacteria > Verrucomicrobiota > Verrucomicrobiia > Verrucomicrobiales > Akkermansiaceae > Akkermansia. The sequence goes on from CALABM010000065.1 coordinate 16,745, forward strand.
CGAAAGTGGAACGCAGTCCCTTGGTGCGGAGCTGCCAGCCATTTTCGCGGTCACGATAATTCATGAGAGTAAGCGTTCCGATTTCCTGACCATCCACGAGGAGCTTAGTATTCTGCGGCTGGCCGATGAGCTCAATCTTGACGCGCTTGCCGATGGGCAGACGACCACCGAAGGAGAACTCCATAGTGTCACTGCGGCGGAAGCCGACTGTGCCATCCTTCATCACAGCAATGAGCTGTCCTTCAGATCCGCTGAGCAGAACCTGTTCTGTGCCTTCGGGGGCAGAGTTAAGCTCAATTTCTGCGGTGAGATGATAATTCGGGCCGGCAGCAGCCTCATTCAGTTGCATGGGCAGAGCGGAGGGTGTCACACTCACAGGGGCATCACCTGCACGAACATTCAGGGGATTCTGGCCGGGAGCTTCACCAACCTTAGCAGCAAGGGCGCGGTGCTGTTCAAAGGTACCGGGATTATGCTCAGTACCCCACATGCGCTGGCTGAGAACATCCGTGGATTGGCGGAATATCTCCCAGATATCGTACATGCCATAACCGGAGTGTCTAAGGTCCGTCATGTCGTTCCAAATGGCATAAGTGGCACCGATGAGGTTCGGATGACCGGCGGGAATGTGGTAGTTACCCACATAGTTGGGACGCCAGTTATTGTATACCCAGCGGTGGTTTCGATCCATGCGGTAATAGTTGGCAAAGGGAACGATGTAAAGCTGGCCGTCATTTGTATTGATGAGCTTGTAGCCGGCATTCATGGCTTCCACAGGATTCTGCCACTGGCTGCTCCAGAGGTTCATTTCCACGCCCTCGGCAATCACGGGAGTCTTACCGGGCTTATGGGTAAGACTGCCCCAAATACGCGGGGTGTAGCCACGGCCAAGCACATAGCGAAGCAGGCCGTCAGAATATTTTCTGTAGGACTCGGAATCACCATAGAACTCATCAGCACCTACGTGAATTACGCAGCCTTCCATCACGGGACGTCCCAACTCAGTATCCGGCAGCAGGTATTCATCCAGCACCTCACCCACAAACTTCAGGGTTTCAGGATTGGCGGCATCGATATGATCACTGCGGCGACCGGGGTTGCCCATCGGGCCCTGATAGATGAGATCCGGGCGAACACGGGTGAAAGAAAGAGCATGGCCGGGGGTGTCAAACTCGGGCACGATATTGACGCCACGTACTCGGGCATAATCGATGAGCTCGCGGAACTCGCGCTTGGTGTAGAATACGTCCTGAGCGGTAAGCGGTACGCCGTTTTCACCCACCATGCGGCTTTCCAGTCGGAATGCGGTGTATGCCTCAGTGAGCGGGTCACGCCCATCCTTCACGTACTCTTCGAGGAAGATGTAGTTATTATTGATGACGATGTGAAGGTCATTCATCTTATACCATGCCATGGTATCGACAACCTTGCGCAAATCATCAAGAGTGTAGGGGGTACGAGCGGCATCAAAAAGGACACCACGCACACGGTAACGGGGTTCATCCCAAGCCTGACCGCAGGGAATGCGGTTTTCTGTCAGCTTGAGAATCTGCAGCACGGTGCGGGAGCCCCACATCAAACCTTTGGCAGTGCGGGCGCTGATAGTCACGTTGGCCTCCTGCACATTCATGCCATAGGCTTCATCGTTGACTCCTGCATCGATAGCTGAATCAATCACAAAGTTAATGGAGCATGCTTCACCGGGAGTATTTACAATTTGCACCTCAGCTCCGCTAATAGCGGCCAAATCTGCCACGATGATATCACGAATCTCAGCAGCCTCGGGTGCAATGTACACCTTCACTGTATCGCCTACTGTAAACGCACCTGTGCCGCCACTCCACTGAAGCAGAGAGGGAATGACCTGAGGCTTGGCATTGGCATCTGCGCCGTTAGCAGTAGCTGCAATACGCGGTGTTACGCGCACAGGATAATCTCGGCTGAAAGCCTCTTCGCCATTCTTTCGGACACGGAAATTGATGATAACGGGGGTGTCACTTAAAACATCAGAGGCATACAGGCAATCTCCACTCTGGGAAATAATGCCTTCGTAGTCCGCACCAAGGAATTCAACGGTTGCGCCGTCAGAGGTGGGGACGGGCATAAACTCTCCGCTCTTAATCGTGGCGGGAACGTTCAGCCTGTCAGCAATTTGTCTGGCGCTCTGCGCCATCAAGGGGGAAACAGTCATGGCTGCCAACATCAGAAGGATGGATTTCTTAGTCATGGTTATTCGTTATTATATTAAATCACTGGAGCTTGTCCAGCAAGAAATTTAGGTTGTCACATTTATCCAAGGCAGACGGTGTGCCGCCGGAGCACAGTATAAGTTGGTACTCAAGCGCAATTCATCTAACGTCTGCTGCATGGCGGAACGCGCCTTATCCGGCGTATTGCAATCTTGACTTATGTGAGCAAGCACAATGTGCTGTAAGTCCGGATGTGCTATCTGGCGCACGAACTCGCCGGCCTGTTCGTTGGAAAGGTGGCCGAAGTTGCTCTCGATACGCTCTATGAGGTGCATGGGACGCCCTGAGTTATAAAGCATTCCATGGTCATAGTTGGATTCCAGATAGAGTGCATGTACGCCCTGCATGAGGTTATCCATGCCGCGCATAATTCGCCCGGTATCAGTAATGTAACCGAGCTTAACACCCTCACATTCGAAGAGATAGCCCACAGGATCCGTGGCATCGTGACTTACCTGAAAAGGAGTCACTGTAAAAGCGCCTATCTGTACGCGGCTGCCCGGTTCTATGTAGGAAAAGGTGGCTGAGGGTGCTGTTGGCCTTAAATCTTGGCCAACGTAACGCGTGCAGTAAATGCGAAGGCTGTCTTTTTTGGAAAGGACACCAAGCCCGCAGGTGTGGTCCGTATGCTCATGCGTAAAAAGCAGGCCGGAAAGCTGGCGAACACAAAGCCCGCATTCTTCCAGCCCCTTACGAATGCGTGTGGCGCTGATGCCTGCATCCACCAATAAATGGGTGCCACCGCCTGAGATGACGGTGGCATTCCCTTTACTACTACTGGCTAGAGTAGATATGCGAATCATTACTCCTGCTCAGATGTTTGCTCAGAATTACCCGGAAGTTGCGCGGCGTCAAAATTGGGCTGAATGTCAGCCTGCTCAAGTTCATTGAGGGGCTTGCCATAGTAACGACCTGTCTGGGCGCGGAGGAAGGCGGTCACGTTCTCCACTTGTGACTCACTTGCTGTGGTACGAGTCTGGGTGTCGAACATGATACGTACCGCATCTTCAAGCTTGCTCACGGTGCCTGTATGGAAGTATGGAGCCGTCAGCGCGATGTTACGCAGGTTCGGCACGCGGAACATATCACGGTGCTCTTCTTTGCGAGTGAAGTCCTGCAGGCCATGAGCACCTTCTGTATACCCCTCAGCATGAGCGCGCAAGTCTGCATGTGTGTTAATGTACTCAAAGCTCTGGCCTCCGAGGGTCGGGCCGCCATGGCAAGTAGCGCAACCGTAATTCAGGAAGGTGTGCATACCATCAATCTGTTGCTCAGTCATGGCTGTAGCATCACCGGTAAGATAACGGTCAAAATCAGAATCAGGTGTGACGAGGGTGCGCTCAAAGGCTGCAATGGCATCCGTGATAGTTTCTGAGGTGATACCGGCTTCGCCATAAACCAAGGGGAAGAGGATACGATACTCGGGATCGTCCTTCAGCTTGGTTGCGATTTCATTCCAGTCCTCGGGCTTGCTGTAACCCATTTCTACAGGGTTAAGGGGCGGGCCTCCTGCTTGCTCCTGCAGATTAGCGGCGCGGCCATCCCAGAACTGGCGGATGTTACCCGCAGCATTGTACACTGTGGGAGCATTCACGCCGCCGAGCTGAGGTTTACCATCCGGGCCGGGAACACCTTCGGACTTGGGCAGGTTATCCGTGCCGCCAAGTGTGAGGTCATGGCAGCTGGCGCAGGATACCTGATTAGTCGTGGAAAGTCGAGTATCGTGGAAAAGCCTGCGACCAAGATACACCTTTGCCCATGCTTTTTGCATTACTTCAGGCGTGCGAGCTGCTTCGTCTACCGGGATGCCCCAAGCCTGTGCCACAAACTCGGCATCCGTCATATGAATGGGACGGATGGGAGAGAAGGTGCGACGTATCGCGGCATCCTCTGAAAAGTGATGGCGCAGCAGTGTTACATCATCCATGGTAAGGCCGGAGCCAAGATGCACGGCCGTGTAGAGTGCAGGGGGCATGCTGCGAGTGCGCAGCACTTGGTCCATCTTTCGGAAATCCACATCACTATGGCGGATATCGCCATTAGGAGCCATGACGAAAGCTCGCTGAGCGCCTTCTATGTCACGCTTCACCTGCCCCAAAGAAAGCAGATTTGAAAGGCCGTTGAACTGAGGATATACGCCATGGCATGCCGCACACTTACTCTGCATGATAACATTTGCCACGGCTGCAGCCTGCTCCGGAGTGGAGGGCACTGGCAGATTGCTCTTCTTCGTTGCCGGACTGATAATAACAGAAAACACACCGGCTGTCAGGATGGTAACTGTAGCAGCAGTGACACCAAAAAGATAAGGGGTTATTTTACTCATAAAATCAGATGGAGTGTTATCTTATGCGGACATTCTAGCATGTTTTGAAACGATTGCAAGAAGAAATCACTTGCTGCCTTCACCTCGTTCCTCGCGTTCTCTTCGCAGTTTTTCGAGTAACCGTTCTGGAGAGGAGAAGTCCCGATTCAGCCATGCTAATGCAGCGGCTCTGGTATCCGGGTGCAAGCAGTGTTGAATAAGACGCAGGTTATCAAGACGAATCGCCTCGATGTCATCGAGCGTATCAGCCGTAAGGGAGTTCTGCCGAATACGTTCCCTCAGAAGATTAGCCAAGGCAATCTGAAGCGTCTGCCTTCGCTCTGCAGAAGCTGAGGGTAGGGTTTCAATGAGTAACGCGATGGCGTCATCCGCTTGCATCCCTCTGGCTTGCGTAAGAGTACGCTTAATTAATTCAAGGTCACGGATTTCAGCATGGATTCCGGTTTCGTCTGCTGTGTCCAATGCTGCAATTTCCTCTCTGAGCACATTCATGTTGTCACGGAATGCGGAGGGGATATTCCGGTAGTAGCGCGTAAGTGTAGCCGCGCGTTGGGCTCCTTGCTCAGAATTGGCCTGTTCTAGCAGTGCGGCATTTTCATGGGCTAGCCTCAGTGGGGCGATGACAGCCTTACTTTCGTTTCTGCCTCCGGCGATTCCTCCTAAGAGCATGCCCTCCGGTGAAATTGCTATCAATGAGGGAAACATTGAGATGTTATATCTCACCATCAAATCCCGATTCTGAGACAACGTCTCGGCTGGTAAGCGGGACGTATCTTTGGGTAAATCGACCTCCAGCAGAATGAAGCGCTCAGCTGCAAATTGCATAAACTCCGGCGTGTCCAGCACCTCGCGCCGCAGTGTTGCACACCATCCGCACCAGTCTGAGCCGGTGAAGAAGAGTAAGATACTCTTGTCTTCTGTTTGTGCTCTCTCCCTCGCCACGGCATAATCTGTATGCCATTCTACAGCTGCACAAACAGGGGCTACAAAACAACATATTGCAGCAAACAGAGAGAAAAGTTTTATCATGCCTTTATCTTGCGATAATTTAACCGGACGTGCAAGAAAAAAGAACCGCTGCAGACACACCGCAGCGGTTCTGAAAACTAGACAGAATTATCCTAATCAACCATTGTAGGCCGTCTTGTAAACCTGCAGCACCTCTTCCCATGTGCAGGGACGGGGGTTGCCGCCGGTGCAGACGTCTGCCATAGCGGCATCCGTCAGGGCCTCGAGGTCTTCCTCCTTCACGCCGATTTCGGCCAGAGTCTGGGGAATCTTCACATCCACAGAGAGCTGCTTAACAGCCTCGATGGCTGCCTTGCGGTACTCATCCTGACTCATGGAATCCACGCCCTGTACACCCATCACGCGAGCGATTTCACGGAACTTCTCACCGGTGTAGGGAGCATTGTACTCCATCACATAGGGAAGGAGCACGGCATTAGCCACGCCGTGAGGAGTGTTGTAGAAGGCGCTCAGGGGGTGAGCCATACCGTGCACAACGCCAAGGCCTACGTTGGAGAAAGCCATGCCCGTCATGTACTGGCCCAGAGCCATGCCCTCGCGACCATCAGGATCATTCACCACAGCCTTGCGCAGATTCTTGGCGATAAGCTCGATGGCCTTCAGGTTCAGGGTGTCGGCAAGCTCCCAAGCAGCCAGAGTGGTGTAACCTTCAATGGCGTGTGTGAGGGCATCCATACCCGTAGCAGCGGTAAGACCGGCGGGCATGGAGGACATCATGTCAGGGTCAACTACAGCAACCACGGGGATATCGTGAGGGTCAACGCACACGAACTTGCGGCGCTTAGCCTCATCAGTAATCACGTAGTTGATAGTGGTCTCAGCAGCAGTACCGGCTGTGGTAGCCACTGCAATCACGGGTACGCACTTGTTCTTGGTGGGAGCAAGACCCTCCAGAGATACAACGTCAGCGAACTCGGGGTTATTAATGATAATGCCAATGGCTTTTGCGGTATCCTGAGGGGAACCACCACCGATAGCAATCATGTAGTCAGCACCGGCTGCTTTGAAGGCCTCAACACCGGCCTCTACAACAGCAACGCTGGGGTTGGCCTTTACCTTATCGTAAATCTCATAGGCACAACCGGCAGCATCAAGAAGGCTAGTCACCTTAGCCACCACGCCGAAGCGTACCAAATCAGCATCTGTCACCACAAGAGCCTTGGCAAAACCACGGTTTTTCACCTCGGTCACAATCTCTTTGATGGCGCCATGACCATGATAACTTGTCTCATTCAGAATAAATCGTTTTGCGGACATGACTACAATCTACCTTAAATTTGAGCACTTGGCAAGCACCTTTCCGCGTCTTGTGAAAAAAATACGCCTCTGACGTAAATTCGTATGGACAAAAACGCGGCAAAAAGGTAACATAAGCGCCGAAAAATGACCTTAGTAGGTCGCACATCTTCCAAAATCTTTACTACGATACGATTATGTTCAAAGGATACTCTTCCCGCCAGAAACCCGCTTCTCCTGCAGCAGCTCCCGCTAATGATTATGCTGATGTTCCGAGTGATTGGACCGCCCCGACTTCTACTCCTGAGGTAGCTACTCAGGGTGGTTATTTCGGCGGTGGTGCAGTTGAGACCCCCGCAGCTCCCTTTGGTACTGATGCTCCTGTTGCCAACACTTCTGTAGCGTCTCGTAACGTGTTGAATTCCGATGTTTCTGTAGTGGGTATTCTCCGCTTTACGGATGACTTGCTTGTGGACGGCTCTGTGGTAGGTGAAATCACCTCCGATGGTGAGCTGACCGTGGGCTCCAATGCTTCCATTCAGGCAGGTGAGCAGACAAAGGTAGCTGTTCGCACTCGCAGCGCTATCATTCATGGCCATGTGACCGGTGATGTGGTGGTGACCGACCGCGTAGAGCTCTCTGCCACTGCTGAGTTGGTGGGTGATGTGACTGCTTCCAAGATTTCTATTCAGGAAGGTGCCGTATTCATCGGCCACTGTATGGTGGGTGTTGCCACTGGTAATGCCGCTCCTGCACCCGCTGCCTCCGTGATGCCCAAGAAGCCCAAGACAGCTAAGGCCCCTGCCGCAAGCGACAACAATCTTCTCGGCTAAGCCGAATAATTAATTACCATGCCCGGGTACAAAACAGAGCCGCTGAATGTGCCCGTAGTATCCGGGCTTTTACCTGAGAGTGAGCGCAACCGCCGTGTTGCGCTCACCTCGTTTGTACCGCGCCCGGAAAAGCCGCAAGTACCCAAGCGCGAGGTGATATGCTACGAGTGTGGTATGCGTTCACAAGTACCGGCGGCTGCACTCTCTGCCAACTGTGTCCACTGTCATGCGCACTTGAAGATGACAGATGTGGAGTTGAAGCCCGGAGCCCAGCGCCTGACTGTGCGAACACTGGGCGACGTAACCGTACAGCCTGATGCCGTTCTTTCACAACTGTCTGTTGTATGTAACAACTGTACGCTTTACGGGCGAGGCTCCGGAGCATATAAGTGTAGCGGAACCTTGCGAGTGAGCTGCAACAACCGAATCGAGGGTTCCGTTCAGGCAAAGCGTATGTTGGTGGATAAATCCACGGACGTTGTTCTTACTCAGGGTATCACAACGGACGAGCTTGAAGTGAATGGCAGACTGACAGGGCGCATTATTGCAAACAGAAGCATCTTAATTCGTCGCGGCGGTGAGTTATATGGTGATTGCTATACACCCTCACTCCACGTGGAAGAAGGCGGAATCCACCATGGCCAATGGCATAACGTAACTCCGTAATAAGAATCATATACCGCCGAAATAGGTCGTGAATATTCACATTACCGGAGCCTCGCAGAATAATCTGCAACATGTCAATCTTACCCTTCCCGCCGGTAAGATTATTGCGTTGATGGGGCCTAGCGGCTCCGGTAAAAGCACATTGGCTTACGACACTCTCTTTGCTGAATCCCGGAGGCGTTTTTTGGATTGTCTTTCTGCCGGGGCCAGACGTCTCCTATCTCGCCCTGAGAAGCCCAGGGTGGACGCCATAGATGGGCTTCCTCCCGCGCTTTGCCTAGAGCAGCATATGCCAGCCGGCCATCACCGCGCGGTGCTCGGCTCCATTACGGAAACGCTGGATTATCTCCGCATTATTTACGCCGCCATCGGCATTCCGCATGACCCGTCCACCGGTGAGAGACTTACTCGCCTGAGCCCGGACGAGATAACATCTACCCTTTGCTCATTACCTGAAGGCACACGTCTTACTCTCCTCGCGCCTCTCGACCCGGCTTTTGGCAGAGAACCGCAGAGTGATATTTTACAACTGAGGAAACTGGGCTATCTCCGAGTTCGTGTCGCCGGCCAAATCAAGGATTTGGAGGAGCTTGCGGATAATCCTCCCAGCGAGGGGGACGTATGTGAACTTGTGGTGGACCGTATCATCATACGCGCCGGGGGCGAGGCGCGTGTGGCGGACTCCGTGCAAGTGGCTCTGAGGTTGTGGCCGGATGAACTACGGGCGCTCATTCAGCAAAAGGGCGATGAGCCGCAGCTGAGCTGTTTTCACACGCGCTATCGTAATGCGGACACAGGCTTTACTCTGCCGGATTTAACCCCGGGATTTTTCTCTCATTATTCGCCCCGGGGATGCTGTGCCGAATGTGAGGGCTCAGGTCTGAAAGAGAAAAAGAACGGGGAATTTATTGTTTGCCCGGCCTGCAAGGGGATGCGCCTGAACCCTGTGGCCCTAGCTGTTACCCTGCAGTTTGGCGAGAATGAGATTAATCTGGGTGATTTCTGCTCTCTTACAGTGCAGCGGAATCGCGATATGCTGTCAGAGCTGCACATACCTCAGGTGTTCCGAGCGGCGCTTCAGACTGCTGTGCAGGAACTGCAGCGACGGCTGGATTGCCTGATTGAGCTGGGCCTTGGTTACCTCTCCCTCTCTCGCGCAGCTTCCACGCTTTCCGGTGGCGAATTGCAACGCGCCAGACTTGCCGGCCAGATTGGGGGTGGTCTCTCCGGTGTGTTATACATTCTGGATGAGCCGACTATTGGTCTTCACCCGACAGAAACCGCAAAACTCATCACTGCGCTCAAACGCTTACGAGATAAAGGTAATACAATCCTTGTGGTGGAGCATGACCCACAGCTGCTGGCTGAAGCTGACTGGCTGGTGGAAATGGGGCCGGGGAGTGGCCCTGAAGGCGGCATTGTGCTCGCTGAAGGTTCATATGAGGATTTTCTTTCAAATGAAGATTCACCTACTTCTGCTTGGCTATCCGGCCGGAAACAATTTTCCCAATCAGACGCCGTGGATATACGAGCTTGTAAGTGGGCCGAGCTTCGCCACGCCAAGGCTCGCAATCTGAAGGATGTTACACTGCGCCTTCCGTTGGGGGCATTTACGTGTCTGAGTGGCCCCGGCGGCTCAGGCAAGAGTACGTTGGTGCATGAATGCCTGCTGCCCGCTATCAAAGCCGGGAAAGTGGTCGGAGGTGAGGGGCTGGCCCGAGCTGTTTTGCTGGATCAGAGCCCCCTTGGCACTTCTCCTAAATCTACCCCGGCAACTGCCACCGGGCTTCTGGATGCCTTGCGTCCGCTGTATGCAGCTCTTCCGCTTTCCCGCCAAAGGGGATACACAGCCGCTCGCTTCTCTCTGAATACACGTGGTGGGCGCTGTGAGCGTTGCGGTGGTACAGGCCGCCTACAGGTGGATATGAACTTCCTCGCGGACTTGTACACGCCCTGTGATGCCTGTCATGGCGCGCGTTATAACAGAGAGACCCTCGAAGTAACATGGCGAGGTAAATCCATCGCCCAAGCTTTGGCTCAAACGGTGGATGAAGCGCTCGAGTTCTTTGCTCCGATTCCCGCAGCCGCTGGCATTCTGCAAGCATTGCATGATATTGGCCTTGGGTACATGCCTCTGGACCGCTCTGTGACTACACTTTCAGGCGGTGAGGCTCAGCGTGTGAAGATTGCCACTTATCTGGCGAAAGCTGCCCCTAAACGTGGGCGTAGAGAGGGCGAGAAACTACTCTTTGTGCTGGATGAGCCCTCCACGGGATTGCATTTTCGAGAGGTTGATATGCTGTTGCGGGCGCTATACCGTTTGCGCGCGGCCGGGCATACCGTATTGTGCATCGAGCACCACCAAGGCATTCTCTCATGTGCAGATTATCTCATCGAACTTGGCCCCGGAGCCGGAGATGAAGGCGGGCAAATTGTCTATGCCGGTACGCCAAAGGCCGCGACTTAATGCATTAAACAGAGTGTTGCAACAGGTATTCATTTACTGTCGGCGAAGCCGCAGAATATGAACCGGACCTTGTGTAGCCTGAACGGGGAACTTCACATTGCCAGGGAATACAAGATAGTGCTGCCCATTGCGCGGCAGACTGAACGTAGCAAACTTGCGCACGTCATCTCGCGTGGTGGGCAAGGGCATTGTTTCCAGAACAGTGCCGTCGGCACTCACTAATTGAACCATTATTTCTGCATCTACACGAGGCTGCACATCCACCATCAATCGCTGCGTGTCAGGCGGCAGCCCGTTTTGTGCATACCAATCTGCGGCGAGCTTGCGGTAGCGTTCCGTGACATCTTCTGCCATGATGCGGTTTCGGCGCATATTACCCACAGGGAAAATTCGGCGTCCCTGAGGACATTGGGCGACTATCCTCTGCCACGGGTGATTCGCATCAAGCATGCCGATATTTTCCATCACCCACGGAGTATTAAAGTCCTTTTCGTTGAACTCAATCATCTGCCACTCACCATCCAGCCATACCTCCGGCCATGTATGATTGCCCTGTATATGGTTCCACGTAGGAATACCCACGGCGCGGGCCGGTATTCCCACGGAACGGAAGGCGCATACCATGAGAATGGTCTGTCCGGTGCAGGAGATTTTTTTCTCCGCAAGTGCCTCCAGCGCATTCATATCCTGCCTGCGGCGTTCGGCAGAGTAATAGGCGCCTGTAAGCTCCGTCATGTGTGCGGCAATATGTAGCACAGCCTCGCGAGCGGAGGTGCAGTGCTTCACTGCAGGCTGAAAAATGGCTCCGACCGGCTCGCGCCAGTCACAAGCGTCCTCACTGAGCACGCGGTCAGGCTCCAGATAATTTGCGCGTATATTTGCAGGAATCTCCATCTGCCACTCAGCAAACGCCGGGCAGATGATTGCAACAAAGCCCAAGAAGGTGAAGATGTGCTTCATTTCTGGACAGAACCGTAAAGCGTAAAGCCGGTGCATTCATCAATCCGGACGGGAACGATGCTGCCAACTTCAGCTGTACCGCCGTCAATGATAACGGGCTTGTTCTGAGAGGTGCGCCCCTGTAGGCGCTCCGGGTTGTTCTTGCTGGGCCCTTCCACGAGAATAGTCTGCTGAGAGCCCACCAGAGCCATATTGCGCGCGGTGGCGATGCGGTTCACGCATTCCAGCAGGTCATGGTTGCGCTCTTCCTTCACGCGCAGGCAAATCTGCTCCGCCATAGCGGCCGCAGGTGTATCCCGACGCGGTGAATACTGGAATATGAAGGCGTTGTCAAACTGAATGCGCTCCACGGCGGCCTTCGTCTGCAGATAGTCCTCATCCGTCTCACCGGGGAAGCCAACGATGATATCCGTCGTGATAGCGAGGTCGGGACGAGCCTCACGCATGGCCTCACAAAGCTGAAGATACTTTTCATTCTTGTAGGGACGCAGCATGAGCTTGAGAATGCGATCACTACCGCTCTGCATGGGAAAGTGAATGTGGCTGCAGAGCTTGGGAAGATAAGTGTAAGCATTCACCAAGTCCTGACGAAAACCGATGGGGTGAGGAGAGGTGAAGCGAATACGCTCCAAGCCATCAATCTCGTGCAGCGCTTCCAGTAGGCGGACAAAGGCGCCGCGGCCATTCACCACGGGCTCGTCCTTGCCGTAACGGTTCACAATCTGTCCCAGCAGGGTGATTTCCTTCACGCCACGGGCCACCAGCTCACGAGCTTCCACAAGGATATCTTCCTGCGGGCGGCTGCATTCACTGCCGCGTGTGCTGGGAACAATGCAGTACGAGCACTTCATATCACAGCCCTGCATAATGGAGACGAAGGCTGTGCAGTTACCGGCGGGGGGAAGGTGGTCCTTAATGGCATTCTGGAAGCCATCTTCATGATCCACAGCGCAGATGTGGGCACCGCGGCGGAACGGCTCCGTGATATTCTGGCCCAAACGGCTGCGCAACAAGCGGTTGCAATGTTTGTATACATTGTGATATTGACGAGTACCACACACTAAATCAAGACGGGGTAAATCACGGAAAAGGCTGTGCTGACGGCTCTGACACATACAACCCATGAAACCGTACACCACCCAAGGCTTCGCGGTGGGGCGGGAACAGAGTAGCCCCATTTTACCCAGAGCCTTGAGCTCTGCCTTTTCTCGCACAGAACAGGTGTTGATAAGGATGACGTCAGCCTCAGCTTCATCCTTTGTTATCTCATACCCACCTGCCAGAAACATGCTCAGCACCTGTTCGCTGTCACGTTCGTTCATCTGGCAACCATAAGTCTTTATCAGTACACTCGGCATTGTTTCAGTTTCGTGTTACTAGTTAAGCGTTGCGCGCGAGAGTCTAGCAGCTCCGCTCCTGTTTTGCAAGTCTTTTATAGCAGCTTGACTATATTTGTGGTCTTTATAAACACCGGACTGGAATGTGCGAGCTGAATCTTATTTATCATGTCTCGAAAAGGCCTTGCGCTCAGAATACGTATATGATAGTTTGTAAGCGTCTGCTTTATGTGCGTTTTTCAACTGCTTTTCATCCTCATTTTACTGCTCATTCCCGCTGGTATCTGCACACCGGGAACACAGAAGAGGTATGAACGCGTCAGTTTGAATTATTTGACAACGCCGCCGCCACCATCTGTTCCGCTCGTGCAATATCGAGACCCTAATATTGCTATGGTGCGCCGTTCTCGTGAACCTGTCCTCATGGATATCAATCCCGCTTGGAATCTGACGGAAGAGCAGGCCAACATACTGCACAGGCTTCCTCGGCGGATTGAACAAGATGGGCGAGTACGCTTTATCTATCCGGAAGATGAGGAATCCATCACAGAGCCGCTGCCGGACGGTACAACCTTTACCACCCAACAACTTCGGCGCATTCGCAGAGCCCGGAGAGCGGCGAGAGAGGTGGCTATGTGGCGAGCCCGGAGAGCAGCGGAAGCATATAACCGGACTCATTCGGATACTCTTGCAGCTAAGGAGAAGCAAGGGCTGCATATTATCATCCGCCTGAGTGAACAAAAAGGATACCTGATGGATGGCAGCCAGCGTCTTCGCTCGTTCCGGATATGCAGTGGAAAAAGTTCTACCCCTACTCCTACAGGGCATTTTCATGTGCTGGAAAAACACAGAGAGCACAGGTCAAACCTATACAATGATGCCTCTATGCCGTTTTTCATGCGCCTGACCTTTGATGGCGTAGGACTGCACCAAGGGAGACTCCGTTCCCGGCCTTCCTCCCACGGTTGTATTCGTCTTGCTTGGAATGATGCAAGATATCTTTTTGAACGTTGCGATATCGGCACCGCTGTATTCGTAGAGAACTAAGCTCCTTAGTAAAGAAGCTTAAGACTCGTATGCGGTGGGGTCCGGGACACCGGCTGCACTGAAAGACTCTCGGCGTTCACGGCATGTGGCGCATTGGCCACAGTGCTTCTCACGTCCGCAATAACAGGAATAGGTGTGGGAAAAGTCTACCCCGAGAGCGGCTCCAATAGCCGTGATTTCTTCTTTGCTATTCGCAATAAACGGACGTAAAATCTGAAGATTTACATAGGTTCCCAGTGAAATAGCGGCAGCCATGGCAGCCATGAAATCTTCTCGGCAATCTGGATAAAGAGCATGATCTCCTCCGTGAGCTGCTATGACTATACCTTCAGCCCCGTTGCTCTCAGCAATACCGGCTGCAATGGCAAGGAAAATGCCGTTACGGAAAGGCACAACAGTTTGTTTCAGGTTCTCCTCGGCATAATCAGCTGAGGGAATCGCGTCCGCGCCGCTGAGAAGCGCACTCCGAAGATGTACGGAGATGCTGCGCAGATTAATTTCATGATAGGGCACCCCGAGCTTCTCAGCCTGATAGCGGGCACACTCCAGCTCTCTGGCACCATGGTTGCTGCCGTAATCAAAAGAGAGGGCGCACACGACCTCATGGTGGTGGTGCGCCCAATAAAGTGCGGTGGTAGAATCCAACCCGCCGGAGAGCAGAACTGCTACTTTCATGCGGGACGATTTTCCGGCTGATGCTCGGCGGTGCAGGTAAGCTGAATGCCGCCGCGAGCTCCGAACTTGCCCTCCACCTTCATCCAGACCGGGTCTACAGCAGCTACGAGGTCATCCAGAATACGGTTTACCACCTGCTCATTGAAGGCTGCGTAGTTGCGGAAGGAAACAAGATAGTACTTCAGACTCTTGGTTTCCACTACCTTTTCTGCGGGTATATAAGTAATGGTGAGCTCACAGCTATCCGGCTGCCCGGTTACAGGGCAAAGGGAAGAGAACTCATGCGTGGTGAGAGTCACCACGTAGGGGCGCTGCGGGCTACGGTTTGGGAAAGCCTCAAGCTTTGCCTCCTCCGGCGTGCGGAAGAACTCGCTGTGCTTACCAAGCAGGGAAAGATCTTTGTTATCCATAATGTTTTATGCCTTGGTGAGTTTATAGCCATCCTTGCCGTCCTTCATGGCCCAGCCAAGCTCGGCAAGCTTACCGCGGAGAGCATCTGCCGTGGCCCAATCTTTAGCCAAACGAGCGGCCCTGCGCTCATCTGCTATTGCCTTGATATCCTCGGGCACTTCTATGTCTGCATCCGGATCCGGCAGCTGCAGACCAAGGGCCTCCATAATGAAACGGAATGCATTCCATACCGCAGTGGCAGCAGCTGTATCCATTTCAGCGGGCTTGATGCTCTTCATGGCACTGAACACATGGCCAAGGGCCTCAGGCCCGTTCAAATCATCCTCAAGGCTATCCCATGCAGGCTGGAACGTACCAAGAGCAGGGGCCTTCTTGACGAGGTCACGATAGGTAGGCTCCTTAGCGCCGCTAGCCTTAGCAAGCTCCTTATCGAAGCGGCCCAGCTTATTGAGAGCGCTGGTGGCATCCTTCATGCCTGAAAGCGTGAAGTTGAGCGGGCGGCGGTAGTATGCACCTGCCAGCACGTAGCGAAGAGCTGCCGGGGTGTACCCCATCTCCTGAAGCTGGTCCAAGGTGTACATGTTACCAAGGCTCTTGCTCATCTTGGCACCATCTACCAAAAGGTGAGTCACATGGAACCAGTGGCGAGCAAACTCACCACCACAGGCGCAGCGGCTCTGTGCAATCTCATTTTCGTGGTGGGGGAACACGAGGTCCACGCCACCGGAGTGCAAGTCAAAGGTGTCACCGAGGTATTTATGGCTCATGGCAGAGCACTCGAGGTGCCAGCCCGGGCGTCCCTCACCCCAAGGGGAGGGCCAGAAGTTCGGCCCGTCTTCCGGGCGTCGTGCTTTCCAGAGCACGAAGTCAGCCACGCTGTCCTTCTCATACTCATCCGTATCAGCGCGGGTGTTCGCGGTCTTGCCGAGATCCAGTTCCTGACGATCAAGGTGAGCCAAGCGGCCATAATCGGAGTATGAGGAGATGCGGAAGTACACAGAGCCATCATCGCTTTGGTATGCATGATTGCCCTCCAAGAGCTTCTGAACAATATCAAGCTGCTCTTTGATGTGCCCCACAGCACTGGGTTCCACATGAGGGCTAAGGCAGTTCAACGCCTTGCAATCATCATGGAACTTAGCCGTCCATTTGGCCGTATATTCACCCAGCGGCATTCCCTGAGCCTGAGAATTGCGGATTGTCTTGTCATCTACGTCCGTCAGGTTACGCACGTGCTTGGTGCGCAGGCCACCAAGCTCTACCACACGGCGAAATACATCCTGCACCACAAAGGTGCGGAAATTACCGATATGGGCTGCAGCGTACACGGTCGGACCGCAACAGTAGAAGCGCAGCTGCTTGCCGTCCTCTGCCTGCACGGGCTTCATCGCCCCCGACTGTGTATCATAAAGGTTTAACATAACGCGCTATATTATGCTTGCATGTGCGTGTTATGTCAAGCCTACACGGCGTCAGTACCACGCAAATACTCTGTTTCATGCACTTCTTTATACTTTACGAATAGATTAAAGTCTGCTATCATGCAGCCATGCGGAGAGTACTAGCCTCATTTACAGCAATTCTGACATGCGGATGCTCTCATTCTTTATCTGAAAATCATCCTGCAAATAACAATAATCAAGAGACAGTTGTTTTCAGTAGCCATGCGCCGGAAATACGAGATGAGGGTGCGATTATGGCATACGCACTTGGCTGCATTGCACAGGTAAGTCCAAGAATTGAGTTTCGATATACCGGAAGCGGTAACGCCTTTGAGCAGGCAAAGAAAGTGGCAGAACTCCTAATGAGGGAAGGTTCTGTTGTGTTTTTTTCTATATCAACAAGAGGAAACGAAGTACAGCTTACACCCATTTATGCCGATAATATTTTGATGCTGAAAGCGCATGAGGATCAGCACGTTCGCTCCACACTGAGCGCTGATCAGAAGCGAGCACTTACAATAGCTGAAAATCTCGTGCGTTCGGTATGTGCCCGTCATAGCTCTGATTACGATCGGGCGCTTGCTTTGCATGATTATTTAGTACAGAACAGCCAATATAAAATTGAACTTCATGGCAAAGATACAGCAAATGCCACGGCACACCTTTTGCTGGCAGGAAAAGGTGTATGTGATTCCTACACGCGAACCTACGGCCTTCTTTTGAGTATGGCCGGTATTCAGAATATTTTTGTAGCAGGCAACTCCAAGAACGGGAAAAATCACTGCTGGAACCTAGTGTTGCTGAATAATCATTGGGTACATGTGGACTGTACGTATAGTGACCCGACGCCGGACATACCCGGCCGCATTCTTCATTCGCATTTCGCATTACCGGATAAACTGATAGAACGCGACCACACTTGGAATCGTAGTCTCTATCCCGCGGCGGTCTCTCCTGAGCTGTATTATCCGTACCGTCATACCTCATTCCGTACCATGTACGACCTTCTTGTATGGAGTAATCAAAAAAATGACGGAACCTATGTAACTGCCTACGTGGAAGAGTTGGCCTCGGTAGGAATGAATTCTGAAAGAGTGAATCATCTTATCGATAATGCTTACCGAAGACTGGGCTCAACCTCTCTTAAAACATACGCACTGGACGAACACTTACCCGGTATTATCATCTTCCAATGTGGAACCCCTTGAACCTGCAATCTGAAGATTTTAGACTTGCAAAATAGAAAGTTTTATGGACAATAGGCGCCGTCATGACTGAGCATTCTCCGGAAATACTCGCGCCTGCCGGCAATTGGGATTGTGTACGTGCCGCTGTGGCAAATGGGGCACATGCAGTTTATTTCGGGTTAGATCAGTTCAATGCCCGCATGAGGGCAGACAATTTCACTAGGGATGACCTTCGTTCTTTAGTTCCCTTTCTTCATGAGTGCGGAGTAAGGGCCTATGTGACGATGAATGTTCTCATCTTCCCGGCAGAGATGCATGAAGCGCTCAGCTACGTGGATGCTCTGGATGAAGCCGGAGTAGACGGTGTAATCGTCCAAGACCTAGGGTTGGCTGCCCTTATCAGCAAATATCGCCGCGAAGGGCGCTGGAAGATTGAGCTGCATATCTCCACTCAAATGACGGTAAGCAGTCCTGAAGCGGTGCGCTGGGTGGATGAAATGTTTGACCCGCAGCAGATTGTGCTCTCCCGAGAGCTGTCACTCAAGGAAATCGAGGCTTGTGCCAAGGCAACAAGTAAACCCATTGAGGTATTCTGCCACGGCGCGCTATGCGTGGCTTATTCCGGCCAGTGCCTTACCAGCGAGAGTCTTGGGCAGCGGAGTGCGAACCGTGGCGAATGTGCTCAGGCTTGCCGTATGCCGTACCGCCTGGAAGTGGACGGCCGCTTGCGTGACCTCGGCGAGCGCCGCTATATTTTCTCTCCCCAGGACCTCTGTGCTTTGGAGCGAGTCCCGGAGCTCCTTTCAGCGGGCGTTCGCAGTTTTAAGATAGAAGGCCGCTTGAAGAGCCCGGAATATGTGGCGGCTACCACGAGAGCATACCGCCGCGCATTGGACGCAGCGCTGGCTGGCCGCGCTGTGCCGCAGAATAAAAAGACTGCTGATTTATACGCCATGCAGATGTCCTTCTCGCGCGGCTTTTCATTTGGCTGGCTTGATGGCACAGACCATCCGCTGCTCACACACGGGCGTTTCGGCAAGAAGAGAGGCGCACTTGCCGGGAGAATCATACGAGCAGGTGAAGGTTGGGTGGAGCTGGAAGGTGTTCCTGCTATGCCCATAGCCCCCGGGGATGGGTTCGTGATAGACGCCGGTCAGGATAGAAATGAGGAGCAGGGCGGGCGTATATGGAAGGTGCAGGGCACACGCCTGTTCTTCCACGGTAAAGGCAGCCATATAGACTGGCGTTATGTTCGCCCGGGTAACCTGTTATGGAAAACGGCGGATCCTGCGCTGGATAAGTTCCTGCATGGCACATGGTGTAACTTTGCTCGGAAGGTAGAAGCTCCATCCATGCAGCTTTTTATTCATTTTACCGGGCGTATGGGTGGTGAATTGAGGGCTGAATGCAATGGCATAAGCGTGGGTAGTGGTCAGCCTCTAGAACCCGCTGAAAAACGCCCGTTGACACGTGAAGTTATCGAAGCTCAGTTCTCTCGCTTAGGTGGTACAGGGTACAGTCTTGGCGCTTGTACTTATGAGCTGGAGGAGGGACTGATGCTGCCGCTGAGTATTCTGAACCGTATGCGCCGCGAGCTGGTGGAGGCGCTTCCGGCGGCAAGCAATGAAAGCACCGTTCGCGCTCCTATGGCCTGGCCCGGTTGGCAGGGTGATTTTGCACCTATCAAAGCCACGGATAAATATCGTTTGTCTGTCCTCTGCCGTGAAGCTGAACAGGCATATGCGGCAGCGGCAGTCGGAGTGAAGCGCATCTATCTTGATTTTAAGGATATGCGCCAACTTGCTCCGGTAGCAGAAAAGATTCGTGCAGACTATCCCGGAACAGCCGTTTGGATTGCTACGCTGCGCATCATGAAGCCACGTGAAAACGGCTACTTTAAGTTCATTCATGCAGCTCAGCCGGATGGCGTTCTGGTGCGTAATCATGGTGCTGCGCTTCACTTCAAGGAAAAGGGTATCCCCATGGTGGCGGACTTCTCCCTGAATGCCGCTAATCCGGAAAGTGTAAAAGTTCTCCGTAAGTACGGCATGCGTAGCGTCACCGTTTCCTATGACCTGAACGCCCACCAGCTTGCAGACCTGTTGCGCAGCTGCTGCGGCCCGGAACTGGAGCTCACCCTGCATCAGCATATGCCCATGTTCCATACGGAGCACTGTGTCTACTGTACCTTCCTGTCACAAGGCCACAGCTTCAAAGATTGTGGACAGCCCTGTGAACACCACAGAGTGCGTGTAATGGACCGAACCTACGCTATGCACTACCTGCGCAGTGATGAAGGCTGCCGCAATACTCTCTTTAATGGTCAGGCTCAGTCAGCCGCTCGCTACGTGGCAGGTATGCGCCGCATGGGGCTCACGCGTTTCCGCCTAGAACTGTTGGAAGAAACGCCGGAACAGACCGAAGCGCTCATCTCTGCGTACAGACTCCTCATGCGTGATAAAATTACCCCGGAGCAACTGCTCGAACAAGTGGACGCTCTGGACAGAATCGGCGTAACAGAAACAAAATAAATCAGCACTGTATGGAATTACCGGTTAAAAATCATAAGCGTGGGCTTTGGACTCTCAGCCCTCTGCTCGTATTTTTCCTTATCTACGTGATTACTTCCGTCGTAGCGGGAGATTTCTATAAGATGCCCGTCACTGTGGCTTTCATGGCCGCATCTGCGTGGGCCTTTGTTGTAAGCAAGCCCGCGCGCCTGGGCTTGCGAATAGAGCGCTTCTCTAAGGGCGCAGCGAATGCCAACATCATGATGATGGTCTGGATTTTCATTCTCGCCGGCGCCTTTGCCGGAGCCGCTAAATTCATTGGCTCTGTGGACTCAACTGTAAATTTGACCCTTTCTGTACTGCCGCCGAATATGATTCCTGCGGGTATTTTCATAGCCGCTTGCCTCATCTCTCTTTCCATCGGTACCTCAGTTGGGACGATTGTGGCGCTCATGCCGGTTGCTGCCGGTGTGGCCACCAGCAGTGGTCTTCCGCTGCCGCTCATGGCCGGCATTGTGGTAGGCGGCGCGTTCTTTGGTGATAACCTTTCCTTTATTTCGGACACCACTATCGCGGCAACCCGTACACAAGGGTGCCTCATGAGGGATAAGTTCCGTGCCAATTTCAGAATCGTCATTCCTGCAGCTCTGCTGGTTCTTGTCGTCTATATCATTCTTGGCTGGCAGTATGCCGCCCCGGTAGAGGTTGGCGCTATTGCATGGTCTCGCGTTATTCCTTATCTTCTTGTGCTGATTACGGCTCTTTGTGGTGTGAATGTGATGCTGGTACTGATTTTAGGCATTCTCTCCACCGGCCTTCTTTCCCTCTGCTCCAGCGAATTAAGCTTACTTGCATGGGCCGGTGCCATGGGCAAGGGTATGACGGATATGGGGGAACTCATTATCGTGACACTTTTGGCAGGCGGCATGCTTGAACTCATTCGCTATAACGGTGGCATTCAGTATGTTATCCGCATTCTCTCTTCTCGTGTCCGCACCAGACGTGGAGCTGAGCTTACCATTTCTACAGCGGTTGCCATCGCCAATCTCTGCACGGCGAATAATACTGTCGCCATCGTAACGGTAGGTGACATATCCCGCCGAATATCGGAATGCTTCGGCATTCCCCCGCAGCGTGCTGCCAGCCTGCTGGACACGACCTCCTGTGTAATACAAGGGCTTATCCCTTATGGAGCGCAGCTTCTGATGGGGGCATCTCTTGCCGCCATCAGTGCTCTTGATATCATTCCCTACCTCTATTATAATTTTGCGCTCGCTCTTTCTTGCCTGCTGTTCATTCTCTTTAAACGTGGCTAAACTGCGATATTCCAAGTAAAAAAGAGCCTCCGTCCGCATAAGTGCGAACGGAGGCTCTTTTTTTAGTTTATCTTATCTATGGTGACCATGGCGTGGAGCATGGTAGTGCCCATGTCCGCCCGGATGGTACATACCGTGTCCCGGATTGCTGTAATGGGGATGTCCTACGCGGTGATGGTGGTGGTAACAGCAGGAGCTCAGGCTCATAAGACCGGCTATGGCGATGAATGCGACGATGAGTTTCTTGTTCATGGTGTATTATTGTGTTTGTGTTAGTTTATAATAGAATGGTTAATAACTGATAATTATTTAACATGCAAAACTGTCCACGTCAAGCAAAAAAATCAAAAAAATGACTGTAAGTCAAAAAAAAACGCCGGCCTTATACAGACCGGCATGAGGAAAAGGATATTGCTTACTCCCGAGGGCGCTCTCTAAGAGGCACTGCGTGAAACGGCTGCGGCTTGGGGCCATCATATCTGGGATTCATGGAAGCGATATGCTCATTACTAATCGTAAAAGTGAAGGTGCCGCCTTCAGCTGTTCCGTTAGCATCCAGAATATGGTCAAAAACGCAGATAGGGGTATTCCCCTGGGTTTCAGGTGCCACGAAAATACCTATAGCCATAGAGGGACGACGCAGGCCTTCACGATTTTCAATTTTATAAGTGATGGTATTCACCCCACGCTTAAGACCACCGGAAATGACATCGGCGCGGCGTTCGTCATCGAATTCATGGAGAGATACACCGTTAATCGTCATTTCAATCACACGGCCGGGGCAATCCACAAACACCTTGCCGATGAGAGCAGGGGATGAGCATGCAGGAGGGGTGGGAGGAATACGATCATACGGCTGGAAGCCATCCTGTTCTTTCAGCAGCTCTATATCACGTGCATGCAGGCGCTGCCGCACCTCGGGCAAGCGGCTAAGGTTGAAAAGGCGCGTCTGGTCTAACTTCCATCTTCCTCCTTCATACACAAATTCAAGCACGAAGGCATTTTCCTCAGCGCGGCCATCGCCCAGCTGAACACGCCCCACATAAGTGCAAGCCATCGTGTAGCCATTGCACCCCTGAAGACTCCCCACATAGGCGAAATTTTCCAGCTTAGGTGCCTCCTGCGCCTCACGGAAGAAATCGCGGGGGAAGGTGCCTCTCTGAGAAACGATGAGATTACGCACCTTCATCTGTCTGGAATTGGAAGTTGTGGAACGCCATGCTTGTTCATTGCCACGAATAAGGCTAATTCTCCAGGTGTTATAAACGGTTTCCGCAGTACTGCGGGCACGAGCCTGATCCGGCACAATAAAGCGATTAGCGGATGGCGCAGATGATGGCTGCGCGGGCCCGGCCTGCTGAGCAGCGCGGCGGCGCATCTCAGCTTCGATGGCAGCCGGGGTTGCAGCCTGCACGGCATGACTTATCACAGCACCCGCGAGAACTAATGACGAAAAAAATGCTCTCATAACTTCATACAAACTACTACAGGCTTGCCTTTTTGGCAAGAAAATAGCATACTATTGGTACGTTATGACGCCCTTTTCAGATAGTGGAGAAAATGAGGAGCTTTCCGCCGGCCGCAAGCTGCTGAAAGAACGCCCTTCATTTGTGTGGAAACGCTTTGCGGATGGCGCTGAGCTGCGCGTCTGGATGTTTGCTCCACCCGGACACACGGCCTCCGCCTTCATGCCTGCCGTGATGTTCTTCCATGGTGGCATGTGGGCAGTGGATTTCGGCGAGGAGTTTATTTCATGGGCTCTGCACCTTTCATCCCGAGGTATTGTCTGCCTCATACCGGAATACCGCACACACGCGTGCTATGACGTCTCGGCCAATGATATTATCCAAGACGGCATAGATGCTTGGCGCTGGATTCATCATAACGCCAACGGGCTGGGCATAGACCAATACTCCATTACTCTGGCAGGAGCTGATGCCGGTGGCCTGATGGCCCTGAACGCCGCCATGCAGCCCATGCTTCAGACCCGCCGCTGGTGGAAAATAGGCAGTAAGGATGAGTTACCCTTGCAGCCTGCTTGCGTGGCCATTTTCCGAGGCATTTTAGATGTACATGCTCCGGAAGCTCGCCTGCTGAATATTAAGACTGAGGTGACGAATCCGGACTCTATTAACCCTTGCGCTCTTCTGCGCCGCTACCTCCCGCCGCTTTTCTGTGCACACGGCCTTGTAGACCCGCTTCAGGACTACGCCATGCGTGAATGGTTCTGCGATGAATGGCGGGCTCTCGGTAATGAGGCGGAGCTCGTTCTATGCCCCGGTGGCGACCACACACTCGCGCAGTTTTCCGTGAATCCTACCGTGTTTGAGCTGATTCTGCTGGCGTGGGAAAACTTCATGGCGGATCAGGGTATCTGGCCCGTCAGTGCCGTGGAGGATAGTGCCCTCATGAGTTAAATCCGTTAAAAGAAATGTCACGTCCTTTGTCGTTGTACACATCAGCAACCGCTTCGGTATAAACAGGGCTCCATAACCCATTCTGAACATACGCTTGACTTTCCGAGCCATTCCTGTCATTATAGTGACGAGATGAAAAACCGTTTATTTGTATTGCTTGTAAGTGCCTGCATGCTGGCTATCAGCCCCGTCACAGCAAATACGCGCTCCGCCGATGCTACTACTGAAGAAAGCGCTTCAGCCACCCCCTCTAATCCGCGTGCTGAGCGCCGTGAAGCGGCAAACTGGCTGAAGGATCACATGCAGATGCGCAAGCGCATTCTGACCGCGCTTAAGAAGATTAAGAACGAGAGAACAGCTGAAAGAGGTCTGCAGGCTATTACGGCCATTTGCCGCCCGGACAATGCCGGTTCTCAGACGGCTCTGGGTGAAGTGGGAGAAGCCCCCGGTATGCCGGAAACTGAAGCCATGCAGGCACTTCTGGAGCGCAATCGCACTCAGATACGCCGCAGCGACCGCGCTATTCAAGCCGAGCTGGACAGAATTACGGAGCTGGGCCTTGAGAACGATGAGCTTTTCTCAATGGTACGCGAAGTAATCGAGCAGACGAGCGTTCAGGAGGAGGAAGAAGAAGATTCTGAAGATTCCGATATCTAAGCCTCCTCTGCAGCAAAACAAAGCACATCTCCATGATATACTGGGATAATAATGCTACCACGCCTCTGGCCGCTGAAGTGCTGGAAGCCATGCTTCCGTACCTGCAAGACCGCTTCTTTAATCCCTCAGCCGCATATGGCCCGGCCCGTGCCATTCGTAAGGATATAGAAACGGCTCGTGAGCAGGTGGCGGTTCTTTTGGGCGCTCACCCGGATGAAATCATTTTCACTAGCGGTGGGACAGAAGCTACGAACGCAGCATTATCTCAGTACTCAAAAGTTCTCACACTTGCCACGGATCACCCGGCTACGCTGCGCACAGCACGCGGTGAGGCCGCCCCGGTGCTATCCAATGGCGTGGCAGATATCCCGGAATGGAAGGAAGCTCTCGAAGGGAGAGATGCCGTCAGCTTCGCCTGGGCGAATCATGAAACAGGCGTGATTCAGCCGGTCCGCACTCTCTGCGCAACTGCGACTAACGCCGGGGCGAGGGTTCATGTGGATGTGGTACAAGCTGCGGGTAAAATCCCCGTGAACGTACATGAATATGCCATAGATTACGCTTCCGCCGCGGCTCATAAGTTGCATGGGCCCAAGGGCGTGGGCTGCCTTTATGTACGCCGAGGGATAGAGTTTCCGCCATTCATAACCGGCGGGGCGCAGGAATCATACCGCCGCGCCGGCACGGAAAATGTGGCAGGCATCATTGGCTTTGGTAAGGCGGCGGAGCTTGCCATGGCATCAGCGGAACGCTATGCAGAACTTGCGGATTTGAGAGCGCTCTTCCTGAGCGCTCTTGAAGAGGCCGGGATTAGCTATGTGGAGAATGGAGCCGGCGCTACAAGACTTCCGCATGTGCTGAATATGCGCGTGCCGGGGTGCAGCGCAGAATCACTATCCCTCCTTCTGGAGCCGGCGGGGCTTCTGTGCTCCAACGGCTCAGCCTGCACCAGCTCAGAGCCTCATCCCAGCCACGTGCTGAAAGCTATGGGCTTAAGTGATTCTCAAATTCGGGAAAGCCTGCGCTTCTCGCTGAATCGTTACACCACCCGCGAAGAGACGGCAGAGGCTGCCCGCATCTTCATTTCAGCGGTGAAGAAAATACGTTCCGTGCAATCAGTCAATACCGGCCCCGTTATGGTCTACCGCTGATTCCACACATTTTTACACCCACACTATGCCGGAGGATCTGCTGCAAAAACTCCTGCGTAAACAATCACTGCGAGCTCCATTTCTATTACCACTCGTCGGTGTAATTGGGTGTCTGTTGGGTGGCCAATGGCTAGCCCTGAGCCTTGCCGTAGCGGTGGTAACGGTTCTTCTGAAGTTGTGGCGCGTTCTGATTTGCGCGCTGCTTTGCATGGCTATCGTTTGTATGCAGAGCCACTTAGCAGAGCGAAATAAAACGCAGCTGACTGATTTTCTGAACAAGCAATCACACGTTGTACTGGAAGGTACGGTAGAGCGCACATTGGCCAGAGGGTGTATCCTAAATACCGGTTACATGGGAGTGCGGGTTGTGCTGAGGGGAAATACGGAATGGCGCACGGGTGAGCGGGTACGTGTGGTAGCTGAGCCACTGCCACCGCGCCCGGCTCCGGCAGAGGGAATGTTTGACACAGAAAGCTGGATGCGCAGCCAAGGTCTGGCAGCCAATCTTCGGGTGCTATCCGGCGAAAGTCTCGGTTTTCCGTTCTCTCAATATGCCGTTCTCGGTTATGCAGAAAGCATACGTGACGTACTAACTGAAAGGCTCATGCCTCCGGGAACTGAGGGAGATATCCGGCGGCAGGTTCTGTGTTCTCTGGCCCTTGGGGACAAGCAGAGGGCTGAGGATGAAACCTTGAATCAGTTCAAACGCGGAGGATGCCTGCACGCCTTCGCCGTGAGCGGCATGCACGTTGGAATTGTGAGCGGCATGCTGTTTGGTCTGGCCTATTTGCTGCGGCTTCCCGTGCGGCTTCGTTCTGTTCTGATACTGATTATCACGGGAGTATATGTGTTAATTACAGGGCTGGCCGTTCCGGCATTGCGAGCTTACCTCATGATAGTCCTAGTCATGCTGGGAATGGGGTTACAGCGCCCCGTAAGCATGGCGAACATATGGAGCTTTTCCGCGCTTTTGATACTGATGATATCACCCTGGCAAATATATAGTGCCGGTTTTGTTCTTTCTTTTGCCGTATATGCAGGTATTGGAATAGGTGTTTACTTCTGTATGAAAGTGCCGTATTGGTTCGGCCCGAATGATTACGTGCCGCCACTGCTCTATACTCGCTGGCACACCTTTTTACTCCGGGCTGACCTAGCCATACGTGGCACGGTTATCGTGTCCCTCTCCGCATGGTTGGTATCCGCCCCGATAACCATGTACTTCTTCCACACCATAACACCTTACAGCTTTCTGACGAATATAGCCATTTCCCCACTTTTGCCGATTGTAATGGCCTGTGGGCTTCTTGCCGCCTTACTCGGAGGTATACCGTTTCTTGGTGCTTTTTTGCAGTGGGCTGCGCTGAAGAGCAGTGCGTTACTGGTATCAGTAGTAGGCTTTTTTGCAGATTTACCTATGTCCTATCTAAGCACGACTCCGCCCATGCAGCCACATGAGGCTTATGTGTGTCATCTGGGCTACGGTAATAGTTTTGCCGTGTTGGGTAATCCCGGTATCGTTGTGAATAGCGGCAATCTCAATGCGGCTCGCTTCACCGTAGAACCGCTACTGTTTTTCAGTGGGTGTAATCCCGGTATTCTTCTTGAATCCACCTCTGACAATGCTGACCGCGGTGGCACGCCGCTCCTTTCTGCAAAATACCCGAGTATGCAAGTCATTCCTGCGGACTCCCTGAAAAATAGGCTTCATATCAATTCATCCGCCGGATTATACTGCATATACCCATCACCCGCGGGGCTCTCCCGCTCATATTCTCACAATGAAGCCCCGGTCATTATGTGGCAGCAACCGGGCGGCACACGTGTGCTTTATATAGGGAGCGCTCCGTCTATTATTCTTGACAGGCTTACAGAGGAAGAACTCCGGGCAGACATTGTCGTATTAGGCTACAATAAAGAGCATCCCTCAGATATCAATGAACTGCATGGACTCACGGGAGCGGGGCTCTTCGTGCTCCTTCCGGAAGTCCCGGAGACTATCGATTCAGAGATTCTGCCGGGAATTGAGATTCAGCGCTGCGATGAAAATACAACGCTGCTGCGTTTCTGATTCATCGGCCAAGAAGCCCACGCACTAAGCGCTGAAGTTCAGTACGCAAGGCTGCCGAACCATAACAGATAGGATCTGTTTTAGTGACTAAATCAATGACACGCCCCATCGCACTCTCACTAACCTCAACCGTGTTCAGCATGGAAATGCGTTCTTGTACATACTGCTGAATTTCTATAGAGGGAGGGGGCAACATGCTTTCGCTCCGCATGAGAGCCAGAATTCGGTCTGTCAGCGCTGCAACTTCTGGCGCGGCTAGATCTGCGGTCGGCATATTGTGCACCTGTTCAAGGATTTGGCCTAGCGATTTGCAGCTCTCATAAAGCCCAAGAGCAAGTTCTAAATAATCATCCCCGGGGTGTTTAGGTGCGACTTCCTCTTGCGCTATGCTAACAGCTGCATCCGCTGCCTCTGGCGTTTCTTCAATCGGCGTAGATTCCGCCTCTGCGGGAATCGCCGTACCAGAATCACTCTGCTGAATTTCCGCCTCCGTCATCACGACCTCCGTGATCTCCTCGTTCTGCTCTGCTTCTGCATGACTCGGAGCCTCAACGCAGGGAGCTATGGCTACTTCTTGTGCAACTTCATCAGCAAATGATAATGCAGCAAACAAGGTGACACTCAGTAACAGAAAATTAATTTTCATGATTAAAGAAAATGTATACTCATTTAGAAACAGAAGAACTAAGGCAACCGGGACAATTTCTGACGAAGTGGTCAGGCGCAATTTCTATCATCTCCGGTATTCTGTCCGTAAGACAAAGCTCGGGCTTACCTACAAGATTACGGGGTTTGAAGGCACAAGAGGTAATGGGCTGGCGGAGCGTGGGCGGCAGGCCGGGAATAGTCTGCAAGCGGCTGCCTTTCTCATGCATAGCCGGTATGGAAGCCATGAGTGAGCGAGTGTAAGCATGGCGGGGATGGGTGAGCAGCGCCTCTGCCGGAGCACTTTCTACAATGCTTCCTGCGTACATCACCTGAATACGGTGAGCATATTCACGTACCACGCCCAAATCATGCGTGATGAGAATAACTGCTGTACCAAGCTCCTCTTGTCGCTCACGCAGCAAATCCAGCACCTGCTTCTGCACGGTGACATCCAAGGCGGTGGTCGGTTCATCCGCAATGAGGAACTGAGGACGGGTAATCAGCGCCATAGCTATCATAACACGCTGGCGCATGCCTCCGGAGAACTCATGGGGATAAGCACGTGCACGTTCTGCCGGATTCGGTATGCCTGTGCGAGCCAGCTCTTCAATGGCAAGTGCCAGTGCTTCCTTGCGCTTCATGCCGCGGTGAATAATCAGTGGCTCTGCCACTTGCTCGCCTATCGTCATGCAAGGATTCAGGCTGGTCATGGGGTCCTGAAAAATCATGGAAATACGGTTCCCTCTGAGAGAGGAAAGCTCTTTTTCTTTCATTTTCAGCAGATTTTTGCCTTCAAAGATGGCTGAGGCATTTTCTGATATATGAGCAGGCGGGCGCGGGAGCAAGCCCATCAACGCGGAGCAGGTTACGGATTTTCCTGAGCCACTTTCACCCACGATACCAAGAGTCTCTCCTTTTTTCAGAGAAAAGCTCACATCACTCACTGCATAATTTACCCCTGCGCGGGTGCGGAACTCCACGCTCAGGTTGTTGACGCTCAGTATCGGTTCGCTCATCTTTGTGTGGTTGATTATACCGCACAAGCGGCCTATACGTCAAGACTGCTGTGCGTAATGAGAATAACGAAAAAATCCCCCGACAGAATATTCTGCGGGGGACTGAGATTTTTCAGTAGAGAATGTGCTTATTTGTTCCTGCGACGGGCACGTACACCTTCAGCGAGCGTATCCAGAATAGCGATTGTTCCGTCCCAGTCCACGCAAGCATCCGTGATACTCACGCCATACTGCAGGGGTGACTTACCATCACACTTCTGGTTGCCGCTGTTGATGTTACTCTCAATCATAACGGCGCCGATATGATCATCACCGGCTGCGAGCTGAGCCGCTACGGATTCCGCCACGAGGTGCTGATTCTGCCAGTTCTTGCGGCTATTGCCATGTGAGCAGTCAATCATAATGCGATTGCTGATGCCGGCCTTCTGTTGGATTTCCCATGCAGCCGCTACATCCTCAGCTGAGTAGTTGGGGCCGCTGGTAGAACCACGCAGAATGATATGGCAGCTGTCATTACCAC
This sequence comes from uncultured Verrucomicrobiales bacterium, assembly GCA_937885815.1. Classification (GTDB taxonomy): domain Bacteria; phylum Verrucomicrobiota; class Verrucomicrobiia; order Verrucomicrobiales; family Akkermansiaceae; genus Akkermansia. The sequence continues at coordinate 46,916 of CALABM010000065.1, forward strand.
TAGTGGAAACAATGGCACTCACGCCTTGCTTGGTAACAGAGAGGAAGCAGTGCGGATGAGCAGAGGAAACGATGCCGTCCACAGCTATCTGCACACAACCTGTCGTGCCATTCTTGAAGCCGATGGGCATGGAAAGGCCACTTGCCAGCTCACGGTGCACCTGACTTTCTGTAGTGCGGGCACCGATGGCACCCCAAGCAATCAAATCACTGATATACTGAGGCGTAATTACATCCAGAAACTCCGTAGCTGCGGGAACCCCCATTTCCGCCAAGCGCAGCAGCAAACCACGGGACATACGAAGCCCGCTGTTGATGTTATAGCTGCCGTCCATGAACGGGTCATTAATCAAGCCCTTCCAACCTACCGTGGTACGCGGCTTTTCAAAATACACTCGCATGATAAGCAGAAGCTCATCGCTGTATTTCTCACGAGCTGCGGCCAGCCTACCGGCATAGTCGATGGCGGCAACGGTGTCATGGATGGAGCAGGGCCCCACCATGACGGCCAAGCGGTCGTCTTCTTTCTTCAAAATGCGGCGGAACTCCTGACGAGCATCATATACCACCTTGCTGGCGTCTTGGCTCGCGGGGAAATCCTGCATGAGAATGGCAGGGGAGATTAACGGGCGGATGTCCGTTACGCGTACGTCGTCTGTGATGAATGGATTCATTATGTGCCTGTGAAACTATTAGGCGAGGAATATATTAGCGCTTCTTCCAGGAGTAGATATTATCCTCCAGAGCGTCTGTTTCCTCTTCAGATGCCTCAGCGGCTGCACCAGGAGTGCTGCTGGGCTTACCGGCGCCATCAGCGCCCAAGGAATATACAAGGCAGATTTTGTTACGAATCTTTCTGCCGGAGAAGGGGTCAATCGTACCGATTTCTTCATCATCGCACATGATGATGTAGTAGGGGTTACCCCAAGGATCATAGAGACCGAGAGAACCGGAATTGGGGTCAACATACAGGCCATCGGCCTTCTTATCCTGCTCGTCAGAACGGAGGTAGGTCTGGCGGTTGGTATTCAGGCGGTCATCACCTTCCTCGCGGTTGGTAAGGATAGCAACAAGCCCGGCATCATTACCATCGGTAGTGGAGATAGAAACTTGATAATTGTTATCTTCGCCCACTTCGCACATATCTGTTTGATAAGGCAGTGAGCCGTAGTCCTGCTGGAATTGAGTTACGCCCTGAACGATGTCAAGACAGGTCTTGCGAGCGGCAGTTTCATTAGCAGAGTTAATCTGCCCCATAATAACGGGGTAAGAAATGCCGGCGAGTGTTGCAAGAATAGCAATCACAACAAGGAGCTCTATCAGAGTAAAGCCCTTTTTAAACTGAGAGGTGAAAGTCATTTTCATACGTGAGGCATTCTAGCATACAGCCCCTTGGCAGCGCAAGCAAAATCAGCCGCGGTGGCGTAACAAACCGAATTTAGGGGAGAAAAGCCATGCCAGCAGGAAGATACAGCCCAGTACAACAATGATAGTAGCGCCTAGATGCCAACCAAGGGGGTACGACAGGAAAAATGCCAGTACAGAGCCACCGGCCCCAATGAGCCCACCTCCCCAGAACATGAGCGATGCCCTGTCTGTGAGCTGGTACATGGTAGCAGCCGGAGCCACCATCAACCCAAGTGTCAGGAATGCACCCACTGCCTGAAGGGATGACACCAGTACAAGTATGATCAGTGTAAAAATCCCGTAACTGAAGGCTCGTGTGGGAATCCCCATGGAGGCTGCAGCTCTCGTATCAAAAAGATAAATGAGCAGGGGACGGTACAGCACCGTAATGCTCAGTACAGCAAGCGCCCCGGTACCCCAAGCAATCCATAAATCAGCATCTCCCATGCTCATGATGTTGCCGAAAAGCCAGTCATCCACCTTCTGCTGCAAGCCTAAGCGTATGAGAATGATGTAGCCGAGAGCAAAAGCTGTGGTATGCAGGATGGAAAGTGCCGTATCATGGTCAGCTCGTCCCGTGCGAGAGATGAAGAGCGAGCCAAGTCCCACGATGAGCCCCGCTATCACGGCGCCTATGAGAATACTCAGCTGCATCAGTCCAAAGAAGAGAATAGCCAAGGCAATGCCCGGTAACAGCGCGCAGGAGATGGTGCCAATCTGAAGGGAGGAACGGCGCAACACCACAAGGGCACTCACGAAGCCGTTGGAAAAGCCTACCACGGCGCATGCCCAGAGGCTGCGCTGCGCGATGGGTTCTCCCAGAAAGCGGATAAAATCATTCATACAGAAGTCGTGATATGGCGTTTTCCAAATGCGGTGAAGAGGTGTTCCTCCGTCAGTACGTCTGCTGTGGCACCGAAGGCGATAGCGCTGCGGTTGAGAAGTAAACTGAGGTCAAAAATGCGGGGTGCAGTGCTCAAATCATGGTGAGAGGCGATAACGAGGCGTCCTTCCTCTGCCAATGAGCGGAGCAGGCGGGCCAGAGACTCAGTGCCGGGCACATCTAAGCCGGTAAAGGGTTCATCAAGCAGTAGAATGTGTGCCTCTTGGGCAAGCGCACGAGCCAAAAAAGCGCGCTGCTGCTGTCCGCCGGAGAGCGCACCTATCTGGCGTTTGTGCAAGTCCTGAAGCTCGAGAGATTCCAAGGCTCTATCCACGATTTCATGGTCATGACGCCGTAAGCTCTTCCAAATGCCGGTAGCAGGATAACGCCCCATTTCCACGAGTTCACGCACAGTGATGGGGAAACGCCAGTCCACTTCCGTGCGCTGGGGCATGTAAGCTATCTCTTGCCGAGCATTATAGAGGGGGGCTCCATTCCAGAGAATATTCCCACTGCAGGGCTGTATTAGCCCGGCAAGAAGATTCAGGAGAGTAGATTTACCCGCACCATTCGGGCCAATGAGAGCCAGCGTATGCCCACAAGATGCGCTGAAGGAGATGGAACTCAGAGCCGTTACTTCGCCATAGCGAGCACAGAGTTGATGCGCAGAAAGAGTGTGACCACCATGGTGGTGATGGCCGCCGCCCCAACAGATATGGTCATGTTCTTCTACCATGTAAAGACAAAAATATCATGCATTTCTCCCTCCGCCCAGCATGTTTCACTGCGGGTCTCTCTGCCGGTGGGTTCCAGCGTTATCGTGAAAGCCTGTGCACCGGAGGCTCCTTCCGACCAGCATACTTCAGCCTCCAGCTCGATGGTATTCTCCTCGGGTAATTGTAGCAGCAGCTCCTGGGGACTGAACTCGGGGGATATAATCTCCGCAAGAGTCTTGCCCTGACAGCGGAGTATGATACGCTGAGGTGTGCCGCTGAAGCGCAGCGTGGCATATGTCGTCTGAAGTGTCTCTTGGGGCTTTTGCACAGTAGGCTGTACCTCACGTAATGGCGGAGCTGTCAGCCACAGCAGAGGCAAGCCGGCTGCGATAATGCCGGCGGCGGTCAGAGACACTTTCAGTAAAGGGTTCATTCGCCCAGATGTTCGCAGATAGTATTCAGATTATGCAGGAACATAGCCTCATAGCCGGGGGCCTCGGTATAGATACCGTCCATCACCAGGGGGGCAGTGGGAATGCCGAGCTGGTCAGCGATGACTTGCAGCATGCGGGGGCTGGCATTCACCTCCGTGAAGATGCAGCGGGCATTGCGGGCGCGTAAGTCAGCCAGCAGCGCGGCAAGCCTGGCGGGGTCGCCCTCACTCTCACGGGCAATGCCCTGAATGGCGATGGGCTTCAGATTGAATGCAGCGCAGAAATGACACATGGCGGCATGCCCGGTCACCAGGCAGCGATTGCTCTGCGGTATGCGGCTGAGTCTCAGGCGCGCTGTGCGGGTGAGGGCATCCATGCCGGCAGCGTAGCGTGCACGATTTGCTGTATACACAGCTGCGTTAGCCGCATCAGCTTGCACAAGGGCAGCGAGCAGAGTACGGGAGGCTCGCTTCATATTCTCCGGTGTATTCCACCAGTGAGGGTCTGCAAAACGTGTGCCCGGCACGCGTACATTCGGCACCTCAGCACCAAGCTCCAGCACAAAGGTGTCATCCGAGAGGCTTTCCCGAAGGTCTGCCAAGTATGGCTCTACCCCCTTACCACAGGCAAGCAGCAGACGCGCACCCGAAGCTTGTGCCAGACTCGCGGCACTCGGTGTAAAGGCGTGTAAATCGCCATTAGCGGGAAATAAATCCACCACTTCTACATGCTCACCACCCAATTTTGCTGCCATTTCACTCAGCAGCGGATGCAGGCTGGCAATCTTTAACGGTGCACCCTGAACAAGTGTTATGCCCAGTACCATCATCAGCATGCAAAAAATCTTCTTCATGCGCAGCATTATAGCCCCGCACACACTCCGCGTCAATCCCCTATAAAGTCAATGGGCGAATTAGTTGTGTCTTACTTTTGCTTTCGCAATCTAGCGGGAAGGATGTGAAGATTCTCGCGATATTTGGCGATGGTTCGTCTGGCCACGGTGATACCCTCGGCTGCCAGCGTCTCCTCAATGGCTGCATCGCTTAGGGGATGAGCTGGGTTTTCATTGGCGATGAGGGAACGTATTCTGGCCTGTACACCTCCGGCGGAAGCTCCAGCGGCGGAGTCTGATTCAAGAGCAGCACTGAAGAAGCTGCGCAGCTCATAGACGCCATGAGCGCACTTGAGATATTTGCCACGCACTGCGCGGGAAACAGTGGAAACACTTATTCCAGCATCATCCGCTATACTTTCCATGCGAAGTGGGGCAAGGGCGGTGGGGCCATGCCGAAGGAACTCTTTCTGGCGCTTCACAATGGACTGCGCCACAAGTAGAATAGTCTGCTGGCGTTCTGCTATAGCTCGGATGAACTCGCGGCCTTCACGAAAACAGCGGGAAAGATAGCTGCGAAGCTCCGCATTTTCCATCCGCTCAGCCATCATCTCGCGATACTCTGCGGATATGCCCAGCCGGGGTACGTCCTCACCCGTGAGTTCCACATAATACTCACCACCATCTTGAAGAACTTCAACATCCGGAGTGATGACACCAAGCTCAGCACGAGAAAAGCCGCTCCCCGGGTCAGGATTAAGGCGGGCTATATGGCGGGCCGCAAGAATAATGGCCTCTTCTTCCACATCCAGAGCGGATGCTGCTTCCGCATAACGATGCTGCACTAAATCGTCCCAATGATTCTGAAGTAATTTCATCGGGAGCCCGGCCGCCTCACCTTTACGCCGCAGCTGCAGCATGAGACTTTCCCGTAAATCCACAGCGCCCACACCGGCAGGCTCTAAATCCTGCACAGCCAGAAGAGCCTTGCGGAAGGCGGAATCTGTTAAGCCAAGTTCCTTCGCCACACGGGCAGGTTCTTCAGCAAAGAACCCGTGATGGTTCAAATACGGAATAATAGAAAGTGCTGCGCTCTCAATTCCATAAGGCAACGCACTGCTGCGGATTTGTTCCTCCAAATGTTCAGCGAGCGTGGGCTGATTCGTTAAGTTTTCCATGAAGCGCTGATGTCGCAACGTACCTTCATGATTAAGCGGCTGAGAGGATAAATCCTGCTCCGGAGGAGGCAGTTCTTCCAGCGCAGGGTTCGAGGATAAAGCTTGCGATGTGAGTTCAGCCAGCTCCGCCGTAGTAGCCTGCAGGGTACGCATGAACATCTGCACCGCGGCGTTTGCCACCATGCCTTGCTGCATCCCCTGTGCCATTCCGGCGCTGCTCATGCGCTTGTCTTAGCAAATTTTATCCGCATTGACAAGAGTAAAGAACGTATGCGCCGCAACGTAACATCTCGCAGGTCAATCATTCTGCAGGAGGTCTATGGCATGAGCGCGGGCATTTTCGCCGCCGGTGCCAAGCATGCGCATGAGTTCTTCCACGCGGGCATCACCGGTCACCTTATTGAGGCGGGAAACAGTACGCTCACCACTTTGTACCTTGGAAATGAGATAGTGATGGTTTGCCAATGCTGCAACCTGAGGGAAGTGGGTGATGGAGATAACTTGATGGTCAGCACCCAGCTCTCGCATCTTGCAACCCACCGCACGAGCGATTTCACCGCCTACATTAGCGTCAATTTCGTCAAAGACAAGCAGGGGAGTATCATCTCGGCTGGCCAGAGCACTCTTCAGCGCGAGCATCACACGGGCTAGCTCACCACTGGACGCTATAAGGCGCAGAGCTTTGAGGGGCTCGCCGGGGTTCGGACCGAAGAGGAAATCCGTTTCCTCCGCTCCATTCGGGCCGGGTTCAGCAAGAGGCTGAAGGCTTACCTCAAAGAGCGACTGACGGAAGCCCAGTTGGCGGGCGTGATGCAGGAATAGCTCTGCTAAACGGGGAGCAGCCTTTTGGCGGGTAGCAGTCAGCGCTGCTGCTGCCGTCTTCAGCTCATCCATGCGGGCTTTTTCGGCAGCGGCTAACTCCTCCAGTTTTTCTTCTCTGTTTTCAATGGCACTGAGCTTTTCTCTACATTCCTCCAGATGAGCCTGAATAGCTTCAAAATCAGCTCCATATTTGCGCTTCAACGTATCAAGGGTGGAAATACGCTCTTCCAACCGAGCAAGCTCTGCGGGGTCTCCACTGAGACCATCAGCATAATCCTGCAGATTTGCCGCTACGTCCTCCAGTTCCTCCACGATGGCGGGCAGGGGGCTAAGCCAAGGCGCCACAGCGGCGTCAAGGCGCTCCAGTTCACGAGCACTGCGCACAAGCTGGCGCAGGCGCGGCAGTAGGGCGTCATCCGCGCCGTCTATCATATGCGCCATGGGCAGGGCGGTATCACGCAAACGTCCGGCATTGCGAGCACGTTTCCAGTTGTTTTCCAGCTCGGCCGCTTCCTCCGCGGTGAATGCCGCATTTTCAATTTCCTGCATCTGGTGGCGAAGAAAATCCAGCTCGCGCTCATTGGCCATCTCGCTGTCTAAAAGCTCTTTGTAAGCATGGCGAGCATCCAGCCATGCCCGGTATGCTGTATGATACAGTTTCAGCGTGCTCTCGTTTTCAGAAAAGGCATCCAGCAAATCCAGCTGGCGCTCCTGCGAAGTAAGCGAACGGTGAGCCTCAGGATGGTGCATGTCCACCAGACCACCACCGATACGGCGCAGAAGGTTCAGAGTGACAGGCGTATTGTTGATGAATTGTTTGTTGCCGCTTGCTGTGATAACACGGCGAATGACAAGCATGCCCTCCTCACAGGGAGGCACCCCGGCGTCCTCCAGAATGAGGTCCGTCTGCTGCGTGTTGGAAAGATGAAAAACAGCCTCTATGCTGCACTGCGTTTCACCACTGCGGATGCGGCCTTTATCGGCACGCTCGCCGAGTACCAGCGATATGCCGCCCATGATGACGGATTTGCCTGCACCGGTTTCGCCGGTAATGGAAAGGAAGCCGGATTCAGGCTCCCAAGTGAGTTCATCCACGAGGGCCAGATTGCGTATCTTTAACAGTGAGAGCATATTTTGCTTTGCGTTGCGGGCGTATTATGGCATAATGTGGCCGTAAATTAAATAAAAATCTGATGATGAAGATACTTTTTCTGGGCAGCGGAACGTCTACGGGGGTGCCGGTTATCGGCTGTGACTGTGCAGTATGCCGCTCCGAAAATCCTCGCAATAAGCGCCTCAGAGCATCGGTTCTCGTGAAATCCGAGTCCACTACCATCCTTGTGGACTCATGCCCGGATTTGCGGCAACAAGCTCTCCGCCATAATATTACAGCTATTGATGCCGTTATTTATACGCATGAGCACCTGGATCACACCACCGGCTTTGATGACATGCGTGCCTTCTGCTGGCGCCGTACTGACCGCCTGCCGCTGTACGCCGGCACGGACTGCCTCGCGCACCTGCGCCGCATGTTCGCTTGGGCCTTCTCGGAAAAGAATACCTACCAGGGCTACATCCGCCCGGATGCCCATGATCACGCCGGAAAACCTTTTGTTGTGGGTGATATCGAAATTACCCCCGTGCCCGTACTGCATGCCACAGTAGAAACGTACGGCTATGTTTTCCGCCATGCCGGGCGTTCCTTTGGCTACGTTCCGGACATTAAGGAACTGCCCGCCACCTCCCGCCCATTACTGGAAGGCCTTGATGTGCTCGCCATGGACGGCCTCACCACCCATGAGCACCATACTCACCTTTCTGTGGCTGACAATGTGGCTCTCATGCAAGAGCTGGCCCCGAAGCAAGGGCTGCTCACACACTGTGGCCACAAGGTTGATTATGAAGAAACATGCCGCAGCCTTCCGGAGTTCATGACCTCTGCATATGATGGCATGGAGATAGAAATCTGAGATATATTTAGCAGAACCGCAGTTAACTTTTCTGTTTATTAAAAAGCCCCGCAGCTCATCACTGCGGGGCTCTTTTTCGTTAAACAAGCTTCTGAAGGAATTAATAAACGTCCTTCTGATAGCGCTTAGCCTTCTTCATGTCAGCCAGATAGGCAGCAGCATCTTCCTCGCTGCGGCCACCCTTGGTGGCAATGATGTTCAGGAGAGCCTTCTCCACATCCTTGGCCATGCGGTTAGCATCACCACACATGTAAACGGCGGCGCCCTTTTCAAGCCACTCCCAGATTTCGTCTGCAGCCTGTTCCATGAGGTTCTGCACGTAAATCTTGTATTCCTGATCACGGCTCCATGCCACGGAGAGCTTCAGCTTGCCGCTTTCCACGAGCGGGGCAAGTTCATCCTCATAGCAGCTGTCGGTGGCCTTGTAGGGGTTGCCGAAGAAGAGCCACATGGGACCGGTGGCGCCATCAGCCACACGCTGCTGCCAGAAGGCACGGAAGGGGGCGATGCCGGTGCCGGGGCCTACCATGATGATGGGCGTGTTGCCATCCTCAGGCAGACGGAAGTTCTTGTTGCTGTGCACGAATACGCGTACCTTGTCACCGGCAGAGATGCGGTCAGCCATATAGGTGGAGCACACACCACCGCGCTGGCGGTCACCGGTCTTGTAACGCACGGCACCCACGCAGAGAGACACCTGGCCGGGTACGGCATCAGGGCTGCTGGCAATGGAATACAGGCGCGGAGCCATCTTGCCGAGAATGCCTACGAAAGCGGCAGCATCAGTGAAGGTAGCCTTCATCTCCGGATCCTGAGCTACATCCAGCAGGTCACGTCCCCAGCAGTAGTCCTTCAGCGCGTCCTTGTCTTCAAGAATAGCAGCCAGCTTGGCGCTGCCGGCTACAGCGTTCCATTTATTGAGAACAGCTTTCTTCAGGTTCGTGATGTCGTAAGAAGTTGTGAGAGCCTCTTTCAGGGTGGCAGTACCACTGGGAGTGGGTACCTCAGCGGCGGCATCCAGCCCAAGCTCGGCGATGAGAGCGTCCACCAGAGCAGAGTCGTTGCAGGGCAGAACACCCAGAGCGTCACCGGTGACGTAAGTCATGCCGGAGCCTTCCAAGCTGTAATCCACATGGATGGTTTCCTTTGCGCTACCGGGTTTTGTTACGGGACGAACACCCACCACAGTGGCGGGGAACGGATTCTTCATGCTGTATGGTTCCATAGTGTTATTGTGTGTTAAAATGAGAGTGAAAAGTTATTGTATTGCTTTAAGTCTGCGAGCCTGAAGGAGCGTGGGAGCCAAAATCTTACGCACGGCGTGGCAGAGTTCGATATCCTGCTCAGCTGCGGCGATGGAGCGCCCGGTCAGCTCAGAATGCTCGTAAGCATTCAACTCCGTGGCAAGGCAGTTTTTCAGGGCATTCACGCGGGCGGAGATGAACATATCCAGAGCCTCACCCACCTTGCGCTTCCATGTATCAAGGCGGTCTGAAATATCCTTGCGGCCGGAACGGCGCCAATCCGGCGTTGTTTCATTGTAACTGCAATTGCGGTTAATCATCCCCATGAATGCCGTTTCTTTCAGCTCACCCAGCTGCACAGGGCTACAATCCAAGGGAACGTCCTTCCAGACATTCAGAATAGCCTTCACATAATCCGTGCGGATTTCCTCCACGCTTCGGCGTTCCAGCGTATTGGCGCATGATTCCAGAATTTCTTTCTCAAGCTCGGTAAGCTCGCAGATTTTTGCGGGAGCAAGGATATGCGTCTCTTGTTCAGCAAGGAGGTCACCCAAATCATTCTCCACTTTCACGCGCAGGCGGTTAAGCTCCTGAGCGGGCAGGGAACTCTTCTTCCACTCCGTGGGGAAGTAGTTCTCGGAGACAAGCTCAAAGTCCAGAATGGCATCCAGCCTCGTATTGAGCGTCTGGCGAGCTCGGTCGGCAAGGTATCCGCAGCGCATTCGGCCTTCGTGCAAGTTGTTGCTCTCCACCGCCTCACGAAGGCGAGCGGAATCCATCAGCTTACGGATGGCAGCCTGAATGGCGTGAATATGGGAAATGTGATCCTGGCTCTTACGGATGAACTCCTTAAGGCGGTCATCTATGCGCTCCAGCGTTTTAAGAAGATAATCCGAGGAATTACGGCGCAGCGTAGCACTGGGATTCCGAAGGTCTGCCAGAATCTCGTCCACCAACTCGTTGAGGTGAGGATCCCGCTGGAACTGAGTAGAGGTGCTATCCGCAGCGGGAGCATCAGGACGGAACGCATTTTCCTGCTGCCACCAAGCAAGGCCGGCATTCACCCAACTGCCGGGAATAACCTTGCGGATGAAATCGCTGAGTTGCTTCTGAGTATTGTACTGCTGCTTTTCCTGCTGGAGCTGCTGCTCATCAGGAGTAAGCCAGTGTTGGGCCTCGATTCTGTTCTGCACCACGCGAATGGGACGCTGAGAGCGCTCCATTGCTGTACGAAGGTATTCGCGTGTATCAGGAGTAAGGGCGGCAAAGGAACTCTGAACCAGCAGGAAATAATCCGCATTCTCATTCATCCACTCATGCAGCTTCTCATCATGCCAGTTGGAGGTAAGGCCATCCATACCCGGCATATCTACAATGCCGATTCCGGCCTGCAAAAGCTTTGCCTTAGGCTCCACAAGGAAGATAGCAGCACAGCCAGCACTCGTGTGCCCCTGCGCCCAAGCATCCAGATTAGCTTGGCTCAGATTACGGCGCTCAATGGATACTTTCTCGTCAAAATCCTCCGGAGCCACCTTGCGCAGATAGTCAATGACCAGCTCAAATAACTCCTGCTCACCCAGCGAACCGGCCGCAAGAGGTGAGAAAAGCTCCATGCGCTCAGTGCCGTCATCGCTTGCCAGAATGACCATGGGAAGGCGAGTCGTCTCAATGCCGAGCTTGGTAGCGCAAAGTCCCCTGTGAGCCAGACAATTTGTCAGAGTGGATTTACCGCTCTTTACTGAGCCGATAGTGGCCATGAGCAGAAGGTTAGAACGAAAACGCGCAAGGCTGCGCTGAATCTCCCTGCTGCTGCGAGCGGTAAGCTGTCGAAGATCGGGCGAAGCTTTTACAAGGCCATCAAGTTTGGCGGAGAATTCTTTCGCCTCTTGACAGATTTTGTCCAGTTGTGCATCCATCACCTTTATTATATGCTCTCTTGCGCTCTGCCGCAAGCAAAAACCACGTTATCATGCGCAGTTATCTAAAGAAAGCTTCAACTTTCATTGAGCATACGATTAAGCTCAGCCACAAGAGAAAGGTCTTCCGGGCTGACATTACCACTGCTGATGCGGGCCTTGATAATATCTATGCGCGCCCGGACAGCCTCGCGGGCTACGTGGGAACAGGCCTGCTGAACGGCAGTATGAGCGTCTGCCAGTTCTCGAGGTTCGTTGCTGATTTTCCGGATGGCTGCCTGTTGCTCAGGCGGCAGCGCAGAGGCAAATCGTTCCCAAGCTTGCGTGTCACCCGGAACGGGCAAGACTTCCAGCATTCGCTGAAGAATAGGGCCACCGGCTAACATAGCAATGGGCTCTTGCAGCTCCTCAATGTGCTCAATGAGCGCATGCTGTACATCCGCATTCACAGCTGCAAGGCTGATGAGATCTCGCATGGCGGGGTGGAGGCGAATAGGACGCACCCGAACCGGTGGAGCAGTAGGAGCATATTCATTGCCCGGCATGTAGGCTTCTTCCTCCTCACTGTACTCAGGAATATCTTCACGCTCAGAACGCGAGCTGTGAGGACTTTCCTTGCGAGAACGAATGATTTCCTCTACGGTGAGGCGGAGGTCTTCCAAGCCGGTGTTCAGTCGGCTGGCGAGATCCGTCACCGCCACTCCACGGCGGATGGTATCCCTAATTTCCGAGGCCAAATCCGCCATGCGAGGGATGAGTGCAGCACGGGCATTGGCATCACCCTGAGCAGCACGCATTTCAATGCCGGCACGTACTTCCAGATACGGCCGGGCTTCCTCAATCGCTTGGCGAAGTGCATCTGCCCCCTGTGAACGAATGAGTGAATCCGGATCCTCTCCGGGAGGGAGGGTGGCCATGTATACCTCCAGCCCCGCAGCGGCAAGCTTGCGGAATGTTTTCTCGCTGGCCTTAATACCGGCGTTATCACCATCGTAACAAAGGATGGCCCGCTTGGCATATTTGCGCAGCATGGCGGCATGTTCATCCGTGAATGCCGTGCCGAGGCCGGCCACGGCATTGCGGATATCAGCCTTCTCATGGCAGGCAATAACATCCAGCTGACCTTCACAGACAACCACCGTCATGCCAGCCTTCCCAATCGGGCCGGTCGCTTTCCAGAGCCCGAACAGGAGCTCGCCCTTGCGGAAGGCTACCGTCTCAGCTGTATTCACATACTTGCGTGGGTCTTGCCCCTCCGCCATAATACGCCCGGAGAACCCCACTACTTCGCCTCGCACGTTATGAATGGGGAACATAAGGCGGTCTCGGAAAACAGGATACGTGCCGCGAGGACTCGTCCCAAGCAGGTAAGCTTCTGTAAGAATACGGGGCTCCACATTAGCTGCTCCTGCCAGCTGCTGCAAGGGACGAAAATCAGGGGGAGCCCAGCCGAGCTGCCATGCTTTGGCGATATCGATATTAAACTCACGCTGCTTCAGGTAGGCGCGCACATGGTCAGCCTCTTTGCTGCGGCAAAGCTGGCGATGGTAGTAATCCGCGGCGAGACTATTCACCTCCACCACACGGCTACGAAGCCAGCGGCGGCGAGCCATTTCCGGGTTCTCTTCCTCCTCGACCACAGGTATTCCGTAAATATCCGCCACGCGCCTCAGCGCGGTGGGATAGTCGAGGTTCTCAAACATCATGATGAACTTCACCGCATCACCGCCCACGCCACAGCCAAAGCACTTAAATGTTTGGCGTGCCGGATTCACACTGAAGGATGGAGTCTTCTCATTGTGGAAGGGGCAGCATGCCTTCCACGCATTACCTGCGCGCCGAAGTTGAATGTAGCGCCCCACGATGTCCACCACATCGGCGGCATCCTTGATTCGCGCTACACACTCTTCAGTAATTCGCGGCATGCAAAAATCAGCTGATAAGAGTATCTAAATGCTGAACAAAGCTGGGATAGGACGTGTTGATATTCGCGCAGTTCAGCAGCGTTGTCTCGCCGGAAGCGTTCAATCCGGCCATCAGGAAGCCCATGGCAATGCGGTGGTCGTGGTAGCTATCCATCACAGCCCCATGAAGAGGAGCACCGCCGGTAATGACCATACCGTCCTCAAACTCTTCTACAACAGCTCCCATTGCGCGGAGATTGTTGACGGTGGTAGAAATGCGGTCGCTTTCCTTCACGCGCAGCTCAGCCGCATTGCGAATAGTGGTGTTACCTTCAGCGAAGGCTGCAGCCACGGCCAGCACGGGAATTTCATCAATGAGATTCGGGATTTCACTCTTCTGGATTTCCGTGCCGACAAGGCGTGTAGCCGTACGGACGGTGACATCACCAAAGGGTTCGCCCTCCTCCTGAGTGACTGAGATGTTGATATCAGCACCCATGCGGCGAAGAACATCAATAATGGCGGTTCGGGTGGGGTTCAAGCCGACGTGTCGGAGCGTGATGTCGCTGTTCGGCACCACGCTGGCAGCCACCAGCCAGAAGGCAGCGGATGAAATGTCACCGGGGATGATAATGTCCTTAGCCGTGATACGGGCAGGGCCTTGCGTGGAGATATCGAGTCCGTCCTCCGACACCTTGCAGGGTACACCGAAGTGAGCGAACAGGCGCTCGGTATGGTCGCGCGTTATGGAGGGCTGATGAACGGATGTTTCACCGGGAGTAAGCATACCGGCAAGAAGCACCGCACTCTTCACTTGCGCGCTGGCCATGGGCAAGTCGTAATGGACAGGCTTAAGAGCGCAGCCTTCAATGCTAAGCGGTGCGCAGCCCGGTTTTTCACCGCAAGCCGTAATGCGGGCTCCCATCAGGGCGAGAGGGTCAATAATTCGCTTCATCGGGCGGCTGCTCAATGAGGGGTCACCATACATTCGGCTATTGAACGGAAGGGCAGCCATCACACCGGCCATCAGGCGCATGCCGGTGCCGGAGTTTCCGCAGTCAATGTCCTTGGCCGGAGCTACCGGCTGCATAGCAGTGCCGGTCAGCGTGAAGTTTTCCGGTGCATCTCCGGGAGTAACAGTAGCGCCCAGCTGCTGCATGGCGCGCAGCGTGTTCATGCAGTCCTCACTGCAGAGGTAGTTCTGCACCTTCATGGCTCCCTCGGCCAAGGCTCCGAGAATAGCAACACGGTGGGAAATGCTCTTGTCTCCCGGCACAGTTATCGTGCCGCGCAGGCCATTCTCAGCCTTGCGAACGGTAATGGTATCAATTGACATTGGTCTGAATGCGTTTTTTTGTAAATCCTTCGCGCACAGCGGCGGTAAACCATGCGGTAAGAGCCTGCTCCCGCTTCACACTTTCCATGGAGGAGCGGATACTCGCGCGGCACTCTTCAAGTGTAAGCTCGCGTGCCGGTGTAATCTCATCTGCCAGCAGGATGTGCCAGCCCCAGCGGCTCTGTGCCAGAGTGGGTACCCCGGCAGGTATGGCATTATCTCCGAAAAGGGGGAGCTCTGAGAGAGGTCTTTCTGCTGTATCCGTTATAATCCCAAGCTCACCCCCCTGAGGAGCCGTACGGGCGTCATCGCTATGTGCGCGTGCCAGTTCGGCAAAATCTTCACCAGCCTGGAGACGGCTGAGAATGCCTTCAGCTTTCTGCTGCACAGCGGAGGCCTCCTGATGAAGCGAGGCACAGAAGATGTGGCGCACGCGGCGAGTAGCCGGAGCAGGCAGCTCGGATTTCAGCTGATTAAATACGCGCTCCACTTCCTCATCAGTCACAACGCAATGAGGTGCTATAGCCTTTTCCAGCAATGCGGCAGAACGCAGGGAAACTTCCAGTCTATCCGTGTATTGCTCGCGGTTAGTATACCCCTGACTGCGCAACCACGCATCAAACTGCTCAGGCGTGCGAGCACGAGAAGCGAGGCGAGCTACCTCAGCTTCAGCAAGCTCACGGAAATGCGGCAGACGTGTGTCATTATAGCGAGTGCGGATAAGCAGCAGCTTCGCTCTCACAAGCTCCATGAGCATGGAGGCACGCCTAGCGGCCTGAGGCGCAGAGCGACCGGCAAGTGCATCCTGTTCAGCTTCGTGGCGGTTCAGCTGAGCCCGGGTGATAGGTTCGCCATACACCACAGCCACAAGCTCATCCGGGGCCGGTGCCACTGGGCGATTTCCATACATAAAATGCCACAGCGGGCCATGCCATGCCAGCAAATCAATGCCGAGGTACAGCAGAATAGCGCCAAAAACGGTCAGCTTTATGGTGTTGAACTTGAGGGAGGAAAGCTTCACGCGGCCATTCTACAGATTTTTAATCGTCTTTGCAACCAAAAAGCACGCCAGCTAAAGGCGTTTCGGTGCGCCTAATCTTCGCTGGAATCATGCACGGGCAGCATGAGCAGGCGCAGCAAAGCCAGCACGGGCAGCTGAGCCCAGAGATAATACCACGGCGCAGGCCCTAAATAGTCCAGCAGAGTACCATCCACCGGAACACCCTGTGTGTAGCCGTAATTCGTATTCAGCCAGAGGTTAATCGGATGCACCAGCAGCACGTAGGCATCCATCAGGAGCAGGGTCTTCAAGTCATCCCAGCCTCGGGCACGCCAGCCAAGCAGAAGCGGAATGGAAAGCGCCACCACCAGCAGTAAACTGTGGGCCACGAAGAAAACAAAGAAAGCCATGCTCGGGTACCCATTTGCCATGGCCGGAGTGATAAGCCCCTGAATGCTGCCGGCCAGCACCCCAAAATACACAACTGTACAGGCCCAGCGCACACGCCACCAAAGCGCAATGAACGCAAACACGCTCATGAACGAACAGAAATGCAGCGGAAGGTTGTACTCCCATGGGCCGTAATCATCAGAAAACGCCCGCCAAATGAACTCGCTCACCAGCTGAAAAAGTACCACCGCGCCCAGTACACGGCAGAGAATAAAACGCCCCGCCTCCTTCATTCTCCTCCCAAGCCACAGGACGAGAGCCGCCACAAGTACAGTGAGGATAAGCGCGATAATATGAGGCGCAGACCAGCGAATGAAAGGGATGTATTCCATTTATGAAAGGGTGGGTTCAGACTTTTTTCTGACGAACAGGTACATCAGCAGGAAAAGGCAAAGAGCGGGCACGTCCAGCCAAAGGTAATACCACGGAGCGGGCCCCAGCGAGGCCAGAATGGTACCGCGCGGGCCTTCTGTCGTAAAGCCATAATTCGACCCCAGCCAGAGGTTAACTGGGTGAATGCAGCAAATGTAGACATTCATCAGCAGTAGAGCCACAAAAGGATCTTTCAAACGAGCCCGCCACCCCAGCACAATGACCTGCAGCAGCGCTGTTATCAGAAGGAGACTGTGCGACGTGAAGAAAATGAAAAAAGGAATACTCGGAAAATCTTCTTTCAGCACCGGGGTGAAAATTGCCTGAATACTGGCACCCAGCACCCCGAAATAGACAAGCGAACAGGCCCAAGAACACCGCCACCATAAAGCAATGACGCATATGATACTCATGATGGCACAAAAGTGCAGAGGCAGCATCTGATTTTCTAAAAAAGCCTCCGGTCCATAATGGCAAAACTTCCACGTAAACTCAAACACGTAAAAGGCTGCAATCAGTAGCCCGAAGCGGCGCGCATAATATACCCGATTCTCGGAAGATAAGCGCAGCCCATACCATATCAGAGCCGTTGTGACAAGCGCGATTACACCCACCGTTATCAGGTGGGTTGCAGACCACATTACAAAGGGCGGATATGAAGCGTTCATGAATTGTTCTGAGCTTTAAGATGCCAGATTCGGGCCAGCTGAGCACAGGCCATAAGCTGCACCTGATGAAATACCATGAGCGGGAGCAGGAGGTTATTATCAAGCTTACCGAAGATGGCCAGCATCATGGGAGCTCCGACAGCAAGACTTTTCTTGGATCCACAAAAGACGATGGTGATGCGGTCCTCACGGTTGAAGCCCATCCAGCGGCTGCTGTAGTAGGTGGCAGCAAAGGTAATGCAGAGGAAAATACTGCACACGAGAATGAGCCCGAGAAGATAGTGAAGCTCCAGCTGCTGCCAGTACCCGTTTGCCGTGGCATTGGAGAAGGAGGTGTAGATTACTAGCCAGATAGTCCCCTGATCATTCCACTTGATGAGCGACTTATGCTCGGACACCCAGTTCCGCAGCCAACGCTGGCTGAGCTGCCCCAGGATAAAGGGTATCAGAATCTGATAACAGATTTTTAAGATAGTGTCCAGCCCCACAGCAGCCCCGGAGGATGAAGCCTGAGAGAAAAGGAGCCCCACCAGAAAGGGCGTGAGAAATACACCCAGTAGGCTGGAGACAGAGGCAGAACATACAGCAGCCGGCACATTACCACCGGCCACAGCCGTAAAGGCGATACTGCTCTGCACAGTAGAAGGCAGGCAGGCCACATAAATGAGCCCCATGTACAATGCACTGCCTACCAGCGGTTCAAACAGAGGGCTCAACAGAGGCATGAGCACCGGGAAGAAAATGAAGGTGAAGAAAAACACCATCAGCTGCAACCGCCAGTTCAGCAGGCCTGCAATGACGCTCTCGCGAGATAGCTTCACCCCGTACAGGTAGAACAGCAGAACGATAGCGGCATTTGTGAGCCAGTCAAAGACTGCGGCAGTCGTCCCCGCGCAAGGAAGAAAAAGCCCCAAAATCACACTAAGGATGATTCCGGTGGTGAAGCGGTCTGCGCGCGAGAAAATTTTCTGCCAGAGGTTCATGCGGGGGCTATTGTAACACAAAAGAGCATGTAGGCAAGCTTAAACACCCTCGGCCTCAGGAGGTGGGGCCGGAGCGAAGTCCACAAAACAGGAAGCCATATCCACATTCACCGGGATAACCTCAATACGGTCACCGGGGAGAAAAGAACGACCATCCGTGGAGCTCCAGCGGCGGCTGTGATTTTCAAACCACCAGCGCGCACCGAGAGTATCCGGTAAGTCGCCACCGGAAATAAACCCACGCATCTGCAGCTCCGGGATTTCTACAGCAAGCCCCTGCGGATACGTATCCGTGATGACGGCACTCCAGCGGCGAGGATTTGGATTCTCGCATTCTGCGGCAAGATAGAGAGCAAGCTTAGTTCTGTGCGCCTCTTTCTCTGCGGCAGCTGAGTTTCTTTCCGTTTCAGAAATGTGCTCCGCGATTTCGGCTAGGCGGGCAGGGGGTGGGAGCTGAGTGCGGGCATGTTTACCCTGTGCCAACTTGGCAAAACCCCGGTGAACGATGAGGTCCGCATATCGGCGGATGGGGCTGGTGAAGTGGCAGTAATCCCCCTTGGCCAGACCGAAGTGGCCGAGCGCCTTGGTGGCGTAGCGAGCACGCATCATGGAACGCAGCAGGGCCACAGTAAGAATCTGCTCATCGGCATGGCCTTTGATAGCCGCAGCCACACGGCTGAGCTCCTCACGGGAGTTCAGCGCACCGGCGGCGATGCCGTAACTGCGTGCCGTGAGTGCAAAGGCATGGAGCTTTGAAGGGTCGGGCTCTTCATGCACACGATAAATAGTGGGCACAAGGGCGGCTTTCAACGCAGAGGCGACTGCTTCATTTGCCGCGAGCATGAACTCTTCAATCATCTGGTGAGCGATATCATGGCTCTCTGTTTCCACCCCGAGAGGTTTACCAAAATCATCCAGAACCACGCGCAGCTCCGGCATATCCAAGTCCAAGGCACCCTGCTGCATGCGGCGCTTTCTCAGAGCGGCTGCTGTACGGTGCCCGAGGCGTAGCATCTCATCCAGCTCAGCATCACCCGTGCTATCACGGTTTTCCAGCACAGCCAGAGCTTCCGCATAACTCAGGCGAGCCCGAGAGCGGATAACAGCATCCGCAAACCGGGCATGCTTGCACTCGCCCTCAGGCGTGAGCCTCATCACGCACAGCCGGGTAGGCCGATCCACGCCGGCACGCAGTGAACAGAGGTCATCACAAAGGCGCGGAGGGAGCATGGGAAGCACGCGGTCCGGCAGGTAGGTGGAGTTTCCACGAAGAGCGGCCTCAGCGTCCAGCGCGCTACCGGGGCGAACGTAGTAACTCACATCCGCAATGTGCACGGCAAGCTCTACATCCCCACCAGCAAGTGCCTTTAGAGAGATGGCATCATCATAGTCGCGAGCACCGGCGGGGTCAATGGTAAGAACACAGCGTTCACGCCAGTCCTCTCGGCGGGATATCTCATCCGCAGGCAGAGATTCCGGTAAAGCAGCGGCTTCTTCCAGCACGGCAGGCGGAAACTCCGAGCGCAGTGTATAGCGGTGCATGATTGTGGTGATATCCACACCGGAATCATCCGGCCAGCCCAGCACTTGTTCAATGGTACCGGTGGCGGGCATTTTACCACGGGGATAGCTTTCCACGCGCACCGTAACAGCCATACCCACCAGAAGTTCAGGCGGCGGGGGGGCCGTAAGCATCACTTGCTCCGGAGAAGTCCTGCCATCTCCTACCATAGTGCCGAAACGCCCACCGGGTCTGTATGTACCCACCCAAGTACCACGGCGGCGCTCCAGAATCTCATCCACACGAACCTCTAAGCGAAGCTGCGCTGCATCGGGGCGAGCTTGGCGGCCTCGGCGGCGGTACGGATTAGAGCCTGTACGCCGCAGTGATACCCGGACAATATCACCATCCATAGCACCACCATCACGGTGAGGCATAACAGGTAGCTCTATCTCGGAACACTCATTTTCCTGAACGATGGGGCGCAGGGATTGCTGCCCGGCGCTATCAGGTATGAATAGGTATTTTCCTTCCTTAATCTTGCGGATTCGGCCCTGAAGAGCTTCCTCAGACGGAGCTCGGAGCACATAGCGTGCTTGGCGCAGCTTCAACAGCTTTCCCTTGCTCTCCCATTCACGGATGAGCGTACGCAGCGCGGCCCTGTCGCGGGAATCTATACCAAGCCCGCGCGACAAGCCGGAGATATCCTGAGGCTCATAATCTGCGGCCTGCATGTAGGCCAGCAGCATCTCGCCCAGCTCACTGGGGTCAGAATAAATCATTGCCGGCATTTCTAGCCCTGAGTGTTGCCGCATCAAGAAGATTCATCTCCTCAACCCTTTGCCTTACATTCTTACCCTCACTGCGATCATAGGCACATTCGCGAATCAAGCGGGCCAATTTCGCAGCCCATATGCGCAGGGCAGCGGTGCCATTGCCAACACCAGAGTATGCCTCAGATCTGAAATAGCGCGGAGCTCCGGGATTTTCATCCTTCACAGCCATCAGGAGAGCCCCGGTACGATTGTCGCGAATGGTAAGCTCCATGCAAACGTCCCCTCTGTATAGTGGGGATGCAAGAGTGGACGTCATCGGAACAGGTGACCAGTTAGAGATGACATTTGTCAGGATTCTCACACCGGGGCGCTGACGTGAGTAATGCACGATGGCCATATCCACCTTCAAATCCGCAGCGGCAGGATTGTTCGTAAGCGTCCAGTTGGCGTGGTTAGCCTGATTCAGCTCAGTTAATGACTCGCCGAGAGATTCCAGAACAAACTCACGCATTCTCTGCTGCATTTCAGCAGCGGCCTCAGGGTCAGTCTGCCGCACAACAGCCACATTCAAAGGTGCCACATAGATGGAACCCGTCTTCTGCTGACTGAAATGAGCCCCATTACCGCTGAACCAGAATCCCTGAAGCGGAATCTTGTAGGAGCTCTCAAGCTTCACATTGTACAAACCACTCTCGGATTCAAGAGTGTGGCCGCATGAGGCAAGCAGAATACTGCATGCCATTAACACTATGCCGGTCAAGATTCGCGTAATTTTGGTCATACCTGCGCTTAATGTAGCAGTTTTTCCCGCTTTTTCAATGCTTTTTTATCATGCAATACTAAATTTCTCTTGACTTTTCAGTTCTTTAGTGGCATTCTGCGTGTCCGCTCTTTTCTTGTGAATTGGGCGAGACAAGCCCGGCGGGTGACATACATCGCGCACCGACGTCGGATGAACGACACACAAAAACATAATTTCCAAATCATCATTACGACAATGACAGATCTTACTCTTAAGGTCAGCAAGCGTGAGGTGCGTGGCACCGGTAAGCTCAATGCTCTGCGCGCTCAGGGTTACATGCCCGGCGTTGTATACGGTCCCGCCGTCAGCGAGAACATCAACATTCAGGTGAAGGTTTCTGACGTTCGCGTACTCCTTAACAGCGTGGACAGCGACAGCTTCCTCGTAAACCTTGACCTGGATGGCACCACCATCCTTGCCATGGTGAAGGACGTGCAGCGCAACTTCCTTACCGATAACACCATGCACATGGACTTCGAGGCCGTGACCCCCGACACCGTGGTGAAGACCAAGGTAGAGGTGAAGCTCGTAGGCACCCCCGTGGGTGTTGGCATGGGTGGTGTTGTACACCAGATCGTGCACGAGGTTCCCGTGAAGTGCGCAGTGAAGGATATCCCCTGCTGCATCACCGGTGACATCACCGCCATTAAGCTGGGTGAGTCCTTCCGTCTGGGTCAGGTAGAGCTGCCCGCCAACGTGGCTACTCCCTTCAACGGTACTGTGGTGCTCGCTTCCGTTGTGAAGCCCTAATCCGCATACCCATTTGCTTTATGCGAGCCCCCCATCTGCACAAGATGGGGGGCTTTTTCGTGCTCTAAGATAAAGGAAAGTAATCATACCTTACAGCAGGCAGGCGGAGTTCGGCATTGAGAATGCGAACCGCTTCCTTTACCCGATGCAAAAAAAATCGGGCAAACCCATCAAAACGGGTTTGCCCTGATGAATATCAAATGTGCGGAAACGCGTTAGCCACGGTACTTGGCCTTAGCGTGCTGCCAGATAGCATAGCCGGCGCAGATGACGTTCGGCAACCAGAGCACAATGTAGGGCGTGATGCCTCCGGACTTACGGGAAAGCTCGCAGAATACAAGTGCCACGAAGTACACGGCAGCTACGATAATGCCCAAAGCGAAACCGGTGGAGGTATCCTTACGGCGAGCCGTAATAGCCAAGGGCACACCGATAAGAGAGAACACCAAGCAGGCACATGCGAATGATGCACGCTGAACGCCCTCTGTGCGGAATGCACGTTCGTTCTTGGTGGACATCTCGGCGTGGTAGAACTCAGCATCACTTTTGGCTGCGTTCCACAGATTAGCTGCGCAGGGGAAGGCAGGGGCCGAGCTATGCTCCGCAGCCTTAGCGTATTCAGAAATAACAGCAGGTTTAACATCGCGCACAACTTCCCAATGATCCAGCTCGGCTGCAATTTCAGCATTGGTGAAGCGATTCGGCTTCATCTTACGGCGCGTGCGGATGGGAATATGCACCTGCAAGGGCATCTCCTCAATCATGGGCATGTTCACGGCATCATCCTGATTATGGACGATAGTCACGTTATAAAGCACAAGGCTAAGCATGCGCGTACGGATATCAAACTCACCCACCTTAGCACTCCGGGCATGCAATGAAGAGAACCCGGACATGCCGGTGCGGCTTGCCCCCTCGTCATCCAAGGGATAGATAGCCACGCCTTTCAGAAGATCGCCATCGCGGCCATCAACGTACAGACGCACTCCATCCAGCTTGGTTTCGCCACCGCCGGCAACGAGCAGATTACGGGGATTATCCATAGCCGCCTTCATTACCAGCTCACTCATGGCATTCTTGCCCTTCGGTGCCACCTCTATATTAATATAATAACAGAGCAGGGATAGAGCAAGCCCCATTCCGATGGCCGGCATGCTCAGGCGCCAGAGGCTCAGGCCGGCCATTCGCATGGAGGTAAGCTCATTATCGGCAGCCAAGCGTCCATACACCAGAAGAACAGCCGTGAGGAAGCCCCAAGGTACGGAAAAGGTCAGCGAGAACGGAATCACCTGCACAATGAAATCAAACACGATGGAGGGAGGAGCCCCGCTTTCCACCAACAATGAATGAAGCTCCTTGAACAACTGCCCGAGCAGCATGAGAAGGGTGAGGGACATCACCCCCAGAAAGGTCACGGCTATGAGCTGCCGTAATATGTAGCGGTCTAAGGTTTTCACGGTAATAAATGAGAGAGAGAGAACGTGTTTAGAGAGAGAGGAAGTTATTCAAAAACCGCAGCCCGAGAAGCTGACTTTTCTCAGGATGGAACTGCGTGGCCACGAGGCGCCCCCGCCTGATAGCAGCGGCAAAGGTGGAGCCATATGCGGTGGTTGCAGCCACAATGGAAGAATCCTCCGGCTCCGGATAATAAGAATGTACGTAATAGAAGTGAGGGGCTTCGCCCATGCCGGCCCACACAACATCAGAAGTATCTACAGGATGAACGGTATTCCATCCCATGTGGGGAATTTTCAGCCCGCTTTCGGGGAAACGACGCACAGCGCCACGGAAAATCCCAAGGCCGGGAGCACCGGGAGTCTCCTCGCTACTTTCGAAAAGAATTTGGTAACCGATGCAAATACCAAGGAAAGGCTTATCCTCCGCCACCCAGTCACGCACGGCTGCCGCCACCCCCTGAGAGTGAAGCGCGGCGGAGCAGTCACCGAACGCCCCCACGCCGGGCAGCACCAGATGGCTGAGCCCTTCAAGCTCAGCAGGAGTACGCACGAGGGTACCCTCCACGCCATTCGCACGGAATGAATTGCATACGCTCGAAAGGTTTCCTGCGCCGTAATCTATGATTCCAAGTTTCATCTCAGTTATTTACAACTCATTATATCACAGCGCACCTTTGGTGGAGGGTATCTGACCGGCTGTGCGGGAATCCGCCTCCACAGCCTGACGAAGTGCTCGGGCAAGGCTCTTGAAGATAGCCTCTGCAATGTGGTGGCCATCCATACCGTAGAAAACCTCCACGTGCAGGTTGCAACGCAGATTATTCACAAGCGCACGGAGGAACTCCACCGTAAGAGAAAGGGGCATATTCGGAGCATCCGGAGCCCCCTGAGGGGCACGAAACTCAAGGTACGGACGGTTGGAAAGGTCAATCACGCAGCGGCAGAGAGTCTCATCCATCGGCACATATGAGCAGCCATAGCGCTGAATACCTTTCTTATCGCCCAAGGTTTTCAGTATGGTTTCACCGATGACAATACCGGTATCCTCAATGGTGTGGTGAGCATCCACTTCCAAATCACCATGAGCCGTAAGCTCCATATCAATGAGACTGTGGCGGGACAACAGATGAAGCATGTGGTCAAAAAATGCGTGCCCCGTCCGGATGGAGCTCTTACCGATGCCATCCAGATTCAGGTTCAGAGCAATATCCGTTTCTCCCGTGGTACGTTTACAGCTGGCGGTTCTCATGCGCAGACATTATAGCACATCCCATCTCCGCTTGCCAACAGAAAATGTGTTTTTTGAGGGCGAAAAACAGGAAAAAGAGCATAAACCCAGCACAGACCTCTATTTTTTTTCTTGTCAAGTGAAGTTATATATGGCAGATTGAAGGCAGAAAATAAATTTCCACCCAAAGCGTATGAAATATCTCCACCTGATACTGACCATGCTGATGCCGCTCTGTGCAGCCTCTGAAGGGGAGGCGTGTACTGCCCGGTCCATGCCTGAAACCTCCGGCGTCATACTGGAAGAAGGGTATCTCCAGCAGCAGCAAGCTCGCCGCACACGCAGCACTAGGCGCAACGTAGGCAGAGCAGCCCAGCAGCGCAGACGCCAGCTCAGAGAGCAGGGCGTGCGTAATGTGCGCGCTCAGTCTCCCAGTGGCTGGCCCACAAAGGTTCCTGTGCCGGACGAAACAACCCTGCAGGAATGCCCCAAACAAGGCCAGTTCTTCGTGTATGAGACGAATAACTACGTTTTCTATACGCCGGTACAGCTGGATCCGAACGCCTGTGAAACCGTAGGCCGACTCTTCGAATGCGCGTTTGCCGCTAATCAGGCAGTGGGTGAAGTGGTGCCTGTTCCCCGCACAGAGACAGACCGCGGCGAGCGCAAGTTCCGCGTGGATTTGTGGCCCACCATGGCCCAATACCATCAGAACGGCGGCCCTCAAAACTCTGCCGGGGTGTATGCCTTCGCGCTCCGCCGCGCGCCGGATCACCGCGGAGCGCTGACGGAACAACAAGTGGCCTCCGACCGCGTTATCGTGCCGTTCCCCTCGCTCGGGCTGGACGCGCAGGGGCGAGTCGTCCGCAATGATATCGAGACACACACCCTCGTTCATGAGCTGACTCACCAGAACTTCGTGCTGAATAACCTTCCCATCTGGATGAATGAGGGCTGGGCAGAATACATTGGCTCAGTTCCTTATGTGGGTGAAGATTTGGATTTCCCCCGCTGCTATGCCGTGGTGCTGCCCCGCGCTACAGAGCGAGCCTCACAGGGTGCTCTTAATTTCCCCTTCACGCTGGAGCAGTTCCTGACCATGAGCCAAGAGGAGATGTATTCCTACATGTCCCAAGGAAAAGACACGTACACTCTGGCAACGATGATTGTCACCTTCTTTGTGCACATGGACGGCAAACGCGGTGTAGAAGCCCTGAAAAAATACATGCAGGCTATTCTGGATGGCGAGAGTCACGCGGAAGCCGCACAGCACTTGATATCTGCTCACCGCTCCGCGGAACAGCTTCAGAAGGACTTCATTAAGGCATGGAAGCGCAAGCGCGTGGAAGTAGGCTTTGCCGAAGTTGAAGACTGAGAGAGTCTGCTACCTACGGCTGTGGCGAGTATAATGCAGCTCGCCCGTTTCAAAGCCACGGCGTTGAGCCTCATCTCGCATCTTATCAAAGGCGTCCGGTATGATTACCGGGCGCCTGCTCAGTATCCAGAGGCTAGAACCGCTGCCATTGCTCACAAGGGCATGGTTATATTCCTTATCCACACTCAGTATGTTGTAAGGCGTGGATAAGAAGCGGAGCAGCGGTATAAAGGAAACCTTCAACTGGCCATCCGCTACGGGCGTACCGATGGCATGAGCCTCCCGGTGGCAGCCGTCCTCGTCCGTTCCGTAGTTTGTGATGAGTAGCTTCCCATCAGCCCGCACCTTGTACTCCGTGTACACATCCTCTAAACCGGTTTCAAAGGGGGCTCCAGACCTCGCCAGCTCATACCAGCGGCCTAGGTAACGGCTCAAATCAACCCCGCGTGCAGGGCGCGTATCTGCCTTACCCGATGAAGCTTGATGAAAAAAATAATGAATCAGCGCTTTAAAAATCATAGTCCATAGGGAGAGACTCAGGCACAAGCTGCGCTGTTCAGCATATATTAGACGCGGGGCGTCCGGATTTTCACCAGACCCTGGTCGAACCTTCCCCGCAAACGTGATTACATCACAAACCGCACCAAATGTCAACACTAATCACAAAGGAAGCAAAGCCTCCCGCGAAATAAAAAATGGTGAGGGCATGCGGTTCTTTCTTCCGTACTCTAGGCTTGCTCGGTATAAGCTACCTCCCTCACGCAGCAGATTCAATCATAGCTTAACACTGAAGTCAACCATGAAAATAAAAAATGCGCGGTGCATAAAATGGCCCTTCATTATTTCCAGAAAGTACCGCCCCCGCGCAAGAGTATAAGAACACAAGGGAGGAATAATGTCAAGCCTGAAAAAATATAAACAGAAATCAGGCTTAACAGCGCACTGATGCTCAGCAAAACACAAAAAGCTGCCCATGGTGCGGGAGCAGCCGCCGTTGCCTTCCAGCGGGGGCCATCAGGAATTTATCCTGACAGGTTGTCCCGAGGTCGTCGGCCGCACCCGCGGGCTCAGACTAATACCAACATGAGGGAAAGTCAACCATAAAACGATGAAGCCGGTAGAGAAGCCTGAGAAAAAGCATTTTCTGCGGCGGGTGGCTGAAATCCTGCGAGGGGAAGCTGTTATCCTAAAAAATCTGTGCCAGTATCATGAAAAAGTCGATATTGAGCTTGTCAAGAGAGGCGGAAAGGCGTACACTCTTGCGCCATGAAAGCTCTCGTGAAGACAAAGGCCGACAAAGGCCTCGAACTTATTGAGGTGCCGATGCCTGAGGTCGGCCCCAACGATGTACTCATTAAGATTTACAAAACAGCCATTTGCGGCACGGATCTCCACATCTGGAACTGGGATTCCTGGGCACAGCAGACCATCCCGGTTGGCATGCACGTGGGGCATGAGTTCTGTGGCGTTATCGAGCGAGTAGGTTCTGCTGTTACCGGTTTTGCTCCGGGTGAAGTGGTGAGCGGTGAAGGCCACATTGTCTGCGGTCACTGCCGTAATTGCCGCCGTGGTGCATTCCACCTCTGCCCGAACACACAGGGCGTGGGCGTGAACCGCGCCGGTTGCTTCGCTGAGTATCTTTCCATTCCTCAGTCCAACGTCATCCGCATTCACAAGGACATGCCCATGGAGATTGCCTCCATTCTTGACCCGCTGGGCAATGCCACGCACACGGCCCTTTCTTGGGATTTGGTGGGTGAGGACGTGCTCATCACCGGCGCCGGTCTCATTGGTTCCATGGCTGCCGCTGTATGTAAGAAAGCCGGTGCACGCACCGTCACTATCACGGATGTGAGCGATTACAAGCTCGGCTTGGCTCGCACGCTGGGTGCAGACCGCACGGTCAACGTCATCGGCGGTGACAGCATTGCTGCTGCCCGTGAGGACCTCGGTATTGATGAGGGCTACGGCGTATGCCTTGAGATGAGCGGTGCTCCCGCCTGCCTGAAGGACATCATCACCCACTCCGCCTATGGTGCAAATATCTCCCTTCTGGGCATCCAGCCCGGCGGCTCCGGCATCGACTGGAACACCTTCGTATGGAAGGGGCTGAAGATGAAGGGTATCTATGGCCGTGAAATGTACGCCACATGGCAGAAGATGGACGCCATGCTGCGCAGCGGTCTGGATGTATCCCCCATCATCACTCACCGCATGCCCTACACGGACTTCGAAGAGGGCTTCAATGTGATGAACTCCGGCAAATCCGGCAAGGTCGTTCTCACTTGGGCTGAGTAAACACGCCCCAACATCTTTCATTATTCAAAGCCGCGGCCTACATAAGGCCGCGGCTTTCTCATTTTACACAAGTCATGAAAAAGCCGCTGCCTCATAAGAAACAGCGGCTTTTTTTCAGGATAAGCGACTAGTCGGTCATGCACGGCGGCGGCGCATGGCTAGAGCTGCCAGTGCTACTAAGCTGAGGGTCGCCGTGGTCGGCTCGGGAACAGTGAGCGAGCCATCATTCGTCACAGTACCCCGGAATACCAGAGTGTTCCCCTCGATGACGTAATCAGCATCACTCAACAGGGAGGTAATATCTTTACCGGCCAAATGCAAGGTGGCAGCAGAGAGGCCGTCTGCATCACCGGTGATGATAATCGCGGTGTTCGCAAGAAGATCAGAGAGAGCGGCTGCGTCCAGCGTCAGAGATTCGGAGGCAATGTTCTGAATCAGCGACAGAGAGAACGTGAGGCTTGCACCGTCCTCGGCCACCAGAGCGCCCAAGGCCGCGCCGCCAATCTCCAATACGAACTCGATATTCTCCCCCAAAGTCAGCGCGTTTCCGCCCATGTCAATGGTCGAATATGCAGCAGAAGCCCAGCCATAAGTGTCAACCGTGGCTGCAGCACCGGCATCCGCCAGAGAGAAGGTAACCACGCCTTCCGTCAGTTCTACATCATCCGTATAAACCTGCAGGCCGGGAGAATTACCTACTACCAGTTCACCGCCGTTCATGTTCAAACCTGCAAAAGAACCGGAGCCGGATACTTTACCGTTCTCCAGAATCACTCTACTGATATGCCCGTGGTTATTCAGATGACCATTGTTCACACGAACTTCCTCGGTGAACTCCATGGTGCCCTCGTTTGTGACTACAGTATGGCTGCCGTTGATGTGCAATTTCTCGCCCGTCACTCTGGAGTTTTCATCAATAGTCAGCTCGACGTCTCCGCCGTCTTCATTGCCAACCAGTAGTTCACGAATCTCAGCCGTGCTCTCAGCAGGTTCTCCAGCGGAATCATCACCCACGCTAAAGGTGAGGCTACCCTCCTGAACAGACAGCGTACCACCCACCTTGTGACCTTTACCGCGAATAACCATTGAACCCTCGCCGGTCTTATCCATGCTGCCATCACCGGAAAGTTCATCAACTTCAACAGAATACCCATCACCTACGTCTACGATATTCTCAGCTTGGCTGCTACCGGCCAAATCAATCTTGATGCTGGTGATATCTTTCTCAATGAAAAGCTTGCGGATATCCTTCAAATCACCATTAAAGATGATATGGCCATCCAAATCACCGGCACCGGTGATGTGAATACCGCCACGGTTGATGACAATATGCCCCACGCCATGGCCAAAGCCGGCGTCCACGGCATCCTGAATAGCGCCGACCACGGCCTCCAGCGTAATATCCCCACCGTTAACGACAAGATTGCCGAGGATTTCCTCCAAATCGCTGATATCATCATCATCCGTCACGCCGTGGTTCCAGTCATGTCCGCCGGTATAATACAGAGTGCCATCCTCCCATCGCAATTGATCAGATGTCACACCATTGAGGGTCCAGCCCGAGATATCACAACTATATCCCTCCGTGCGGGTGATAAGCTTATACTCGCCCTTTGTCAGATATTCGGTGCCGGTCAGGTCGAACATAATATTGTTCATGGACAGACCACCCGTGGTGGTCAGCACCGCGGCACTATCTATCTGCGCCATATCCAGAGCCAACTGCAGGGTACCACCATCCTGAATCTTCAGAGTGGATGCGGTGATGGTATTTTCGCCCAGCGCACTCAAAGTACTACCGGAGCTGATGGTGACGCCATAGCCGCTTTGATTAAGCTCACCGTT
The DNA here is from genome assembly GCA_937885815.1 of uncultured Verrucomicrobiales bacterium. Classification (GTDB taxonomy): domain Bacteria; phylum Verrucomicrobiota; class Verrucomicrobiia; order Verrucomicrobiales; family Akkermansiaceae; genus Akkermansia. Next base: position 77,062 of record CALABM010000065.1, read on the forward strand.
TTTGAGCAGTAGGGTAGCATTCGCCCCATCAGCAACGGTGACGCCATGGCCTTGGTAGATAGCACCATCTTCAATGCGCAGACGACCGCCATACAAGTTTGTCATCATATTGACGATGCTTGTACGGCTATTAAGAATTTCCTGACTTGTTCCTTGGATTCCTCCTTTAACATCCTGAAGATGTGTTTCAACCATCGAACCGCTGAAAATGATATCACCGGTGGCCTTCTGTAAATCTCCATTTGAATCGCGATAGGCATTGTTCAATGCAAACTCCGTTCCGGCATGGCAATATATGGAGTCATAGAACAAAACTTCGCCTCTATCAGCTGCCGAAATTTTTAATACGCTCGTTTCATCGCCCAATGTATAAAGAGCTCGCATTCGGTAGACCCCGTCCTGATTCTCGTAATTTTTTTCAAATCGAACGGAATGATTGCCTAAAATTTCTAAATTTGACTTATTTTGAGACAAATAGATGGCAGCGCCAACGGCCTCGCCCCCCTCGGATTCCACATAATTACCGCGGAATACAACTTGGTCATTGTTATTTATGCTTAACGTTCCCGCCCAGATAGCACCGCCCCTAGAGCCAGAAGAGGCTTGTTGCTCTGCAGAAGAATGCGTGAAATTTGAGTCAAAACACACCTGCTCATTATTAACGATATTCAAGCTGCCGTTATAAGGAGAATAAATAGCACCACCTACAGCCGCACCGACTTTGCTCGTTGCATAATTCTGCTGAAATGTAATGTGCCCATTATTGCGCAGGGTAAACTCCCACCCCTTGTACACATCATTGGCATAGGTCTGATTTTCAGCAAAGAAAAATGCACCTCCATATGCCCCATTAACATCCGATGTACAACTATTCTTAATCACGTTTACTTCTTTTACCTCATCAAAAATAAAAGCGTGATATTCAACAGGTGGATGTCCATAAAGTAATGTTCTAGTCGTACTGGTAATGCTACCTTCTGTATTTCCGCTGTTTGAATTAAACGATACGGAAGAAAGATTCTTGAACTTGATTAAACTCCCCACCTCTAAGCGAAATATAAGCCCGGTATTGTCAGAAAATGATAAATGAGTTTGATTGCCAACAGGTTCTTGGCCCGTAAACAACCAATAATAGGACAACGACACCCCGGCTATCAATTCTTGCCCGATGTTGTCAAAGGTGTAAACATCGTTACTTTCAACAAATTTGAAAGCTACCGAAAGTTCCATGTTTTCATCTGAAGGATGAATGTTTTGATTATAACAATACGGCAGAATATTTGTAATATCGTTAGTCAAAACAGAGTGATACCCATCAGGAATGTTGAACCCATCCGATGCCTCCGCGTAGCTATTACAAAGAGCACATCCAAGCAAACCCAACATTACCTTTCGGAGAGCCTTAAACAATTGAATAGGAAGATGAAGCTTCATGAGAAAAAAAGTTCGTTAGCGTTGTTAAGTATACAAGTTACGCGCCTTCACTGTCAAGGGAAAAATCCGGGATTCAAGTTGTAAAATTTAGTGCGACATCTGAAAGCACAAAGATAAGCAGCACCCCTGCCGCAGATAAAGCGTGCAGGGGTGCTGTGAGATTCATTCAAAGCTGCAGGGCGCAGAATTAATGCTCTGCGGCAGCTTCCTTTTTAGAGAGGATTTCATCAGCAGTCGGGGCATCCTCATAAGTGCTGAGGCGGAATGTTCTCCATACCTCAGAGGAGGTCTCTGCACGACGTTTCACATCACCCGCGGCGCTGAATATTTCTTTGTATAGGCGATTATCATTTTTATCCTGACTATATACATACCAAGCAAAGGCGAGATTTTCTCTCACGTCAAAGCAGCCGGAGCGGAACTCTTCCGGGGTAAACATCCAGTGGGTGTGAGTCTTCACCCCCCAAAGGTTCAAGTTCCCTGCGAGGCGTGCGGGGCTGTATGAAGAGAAGATGATAGCCAGAACAATCATCGTTCCGAAGCAGATTCTGACGTGCTTCCAGAACCTACCCCCGGAAACCATATACATGATGAGAATAACAAGGCCAATCAGGCCCATGAACATGGCCTCTGCAGCCTGAATACGTTGCGGCGTGAAACCGAAGGTATCAACCTGGTGATAAAGGCGAAGGAAGACACTCACGGCCAACATTGCCGTCTGCAGCACAAGCAGATACCCGAAGAAAAGTCCCGGCACCGTGGTACGGGCTACGCCCCTGCGGCGGAACAGAAGCACCAGTACCGCCGTAGCCAGACAGGAAGCCCACATGATGGATTCTGCGCCCTTGTACAGGTAACTCGTGGCGGAAATTCCCTCCGGTACTTTGTTAAACCAGAGATAAGCCACATCCGTAGCCGTGACAATGGCAAAAGCAGCGTTGATACCAATGAGAATGCTGACGGGAAGATATGGCAGCATGAAGAAACGAGGCTTTTCTGGCTGTGCCATAGCCGGTTCAGGTGAGGCAGAAGCGCGGCGCAAACAGTATAACCCGAAAACAATAAAGCCAAGCAACCAGTGCAGCCCATGCTTCCACCATTCATTATTAAGAGAAATGAACTTCACTACCTCATTCCACCATTCAAGAATGGCAGCCCACACCTGCATAACCACCGGATTCTCTCCGGAGAATATACTCAAGAAGAAAACGAAGAACGACAAGCATACCAGCAAACAGATAAACAACTGCAAAACAACCCGCAGACCGGGGAACGCTGTTTTTTTGCCGGATATCGATGAGCGAGCAGCCAGCCAGTAGCCCCACCATGTGCGATAACGGGTAAAAGCATCACCTCCGCGAGAATTACGGCTGGGGAGAATAAGGACGCAAAGAGGCAGAATGAAACTCAGAATGCAGTTCACGAATGAACCATTCATGACAAGAGCCAGCATATTCACACAGGAAAATGCATGCAGGAAACAATACTCCCCCCTGCTGAAATCTGTACGCAGCAGCAGAAGAGCACTCACCCACAGATAACACCCCAAACCGGCACCCAACCCAACATATGAATCATAAGGCCACATCAAATCCGCCGCAGCGCATACCATCACAAGTACAAGCAGCGGCACAATTCCCCTATGCCACCACACGGGGTCAGAGATAGTGGGCGTTGCGGGAGACGGTTGAACGGGAACAGAAGGTATAGCGGGAAGAGTAGGGGCTGCGGGCTGAGCAGGAACAGCAGGAAGAACGGGAGGAGCTGCGGGCTGAGCAGGTGCTACAGAGGCCTCGGGAATAGGAGGAAGCTCAGAAAGAGGCGCCTCAGCGGCAGTTGGCGTAGCAGCTGCGGCATCATCCGCCTTCGGAGCATCCGCAGTGGCAGCAGCAGCCTTTGGGGCATCCGCAGTGGCAGCAGCAGCCTTTGGGGCATCAGCCTGAAGCGCAGTCGGCGGGATAGTAACCTTTATCTCATCCGGGCTATTAGGCTCTGGAGGAAGAGGAGTTGTTGATTCTTGCATAATTGTGGGACGCTTAGTAGGTTAAAATGACAGGAAAGGGTTGTTCAGTTCAGAGTACCGGCGGCATAATCAGCGGCCATCAGGCCGGCCCCGATAAGACCGGAATCAGCCCCGAAGTGAGCAGGCAGGAGTTGCAGGGCTGCATAATGCACAGGGAAGAGTTGCGCCTTCAGGTGCTCGCGCAGCGGCTTGAAGAGCAAATCCCCGGCCTGGGCCACACCGCCACCAATGATGACAGCCTCAGGCACGATGGAATACATGAGATTCATGATGAGGGAAGAGAGCTTCTCCGCATACCCCTCATACAGCGAGCAAGCGATAGGGCATCCCTTCTGCGCTGCGAGTGTCAGCTGATAAGGCGTGCATTCCTCAGCCGTGCGGGTAATACCCGCCGCGGTATATGCCGCCACGGCGTCCGCGGCAAACTCATTATTGCCGATATATTCTTCAATAGCACCGCGGTTACCGAAGGGGCCGGTGCGCCCGCGCCAATCAATGCAGGTTTGCCCCAGTTCTGCGGCTGAAACAGTTTTGCCGCGCAGCATGCGGTCATGAATGACGATACCACCGCCAATACCGGTACCGAGAGTAAGGCATGCGAGGCTTTCCAGCCCTCGGCCTGCGCCGAGCTTCCACTCGGCATATGTCATGCAGTTGGCATCATTATCCAGCACAACGGGCAGGCCCAGCGCCTGCTGCATGATATCACGCACGGGCACCTCGTGATTCCACACGGGAACATTAGTCAGCTGATACAGAACCCCCCGGTGAAAATCCGTCCAACCGGGCATACCGAGCCCCACAGCGGAGGCATCGGGATGGCGCTGCAGCAAATCACGGGCCGTGGCACACATGGCCTGAATGATGGCATCCGGGCTATCATAGGCAGCTGTGAGCAGGGGAGTGGCTTTCTCCAGAATGGAGCCACCCTGAGTCACGCCCATCTTAATGCTCGTTCCGCCGAAATCTGCTGCAATCGCCTTGTTCATAACGCATCAGTAGCCGTAATGAAGAGTAGGAGTCCCCATATCAATGGTACCGTCAGCCGGCACCTGACTCAGGTTAAAGGGAACACGCCAGCGGAAGCGGCTGCCTTCATTTGTCTGGATGAGGATGTCAAGAGCAATCGTGCCATCGTACACCTTCTTCAGCTCGGCAAGCTCAGCAAGGGGAATGTGCGCAAAAGCACCGGTCTTCCCCTCATGCGTGCGGCTCATAACGCATGCGAAAGCCACGGCATCATAATCCTGATTCACTTGGAAGGGCGGATCCTGCACGTAGGTGTTCACATTAACCACGTTACCCTCCAGCTCAAGATACACTTCCAGCGCCTCACCCACTCGCTTGAAGTTAGCAGCATAAACAGTAGGAGGCGTTGTATTCGTATAAAAACGCGTGGTGCAACCGGCCGGAGCAAATACCTCAGAATTCGCCAGAATACGGCAGCTCGCCAGTGTCATGTACGTGGGAGAATAGCCGAAGGTGTAATTGCCGGCCTCCATCAGCGGAGTTCCCATCTGGGCATTCTGGCTGGCTGTGCCATCGTTGTGCGGGAGATTCAGGCCATGCCCCAGCTCATGGGCAAAGCCTCCGAACCACTTGGTAAGCAGGCGACCTTCACGAGTTCTCTGCCCAAGGTGGCGAATATCAAAGTGGCCGTAGTCCAGAGCAAAACAGTTAGTACCCAGGCCGTAGAAAGGCACACCGCCGGGGTTAAGGTCATTGTACTTCTCGTCATAATGGGTAGGCATAATGACGAAGTTGTGCTGACTTGTGCGAAGCTCGGGGTGCTTGTCCAGATAGGCGTTCACCTCACGCAGGCAGTCGTTATGACCGGTGCCGTAAGCGTAGTGGGTATGCGGCTTTTCGCCGCGTATCAGAATGATGTTAACATTACCATTCTCCTTAAGGACCAACCCGAAAGAGCGATTGCCAAGCCCATTTCTGGCCATTTCCTTGCCATAAAACTGCTGGACATAAATCAACAGCTCGCTGATGCGGCGCTCGTAATCAGCCAACGGCTCACGGTCATTACCTACAAAGTAGATAACATTGAGATGATTAGCGGTAGACTCCAGCTGAATGCTGTCTGCCAGAAGCTCCTGAGCTCGAGGTTGAAAATGTGAGGGAACAGCGCCCACGGCGGCTGTAGTCAGCCCCAGGGCACACATCGTGGCTATTATTGCGCGCATGTGCATATGTGCACTATTCTGACAGGATTTTTTAAAAAGTCAAGCTCGGTTTTCTTTTCTGACTCAGGATGAAGCTCTTAATCAAACATCTCTCATACCTCAGAAAACATCAACCTCCGCAGGCTGAAGATTCATCAAATTACTTGCAGTCAATCATGACGATAATCCGTGCAGTAGTTCCGCACAGCTGCATGCAAGGCTTCTTGTGTTAATGCGACAAAGTTCAGAGGCGGAAGCATATCCCGCAATTTAGTGGCCGCATTATAACGAATGCGTTCCGTCAGCCTTGACGTCAGCCCCTCCGCATGCAAAACGATGAGTTCCGGGCTATGTGTGCAAGTGATAGTGACGAGCAAGCGGGCAATCATCTCTTCCAGCAAGCTGCGGTCGCTGTAATCCAGAGTGGCCCAGTCTGCCGGCATAGGCAAAAGGTGCAGGGGGCCACACTCCCGCAACTCCCCGCGGCGATAAATGGAGCAGGTAGGAACCCCGCTCTGAGGCAGACAAATGGTGGCCGTGTTCTCGGCTGTTTTATCTGCAAGTAGTGAGGCCAAGCAGGGGCGGTTTACACAGCAGCCATATCGATGGCGGAGGTGAGCGCTTAGCTCCCTCGGTGATAGAGTTTCTACAGTCGGCAGAAGAGTGATACTCCGCAGGCGCTTTCCTCGCAGCATCTCATCCAGCAGCCCATCCAGACTTTCTACATCAAGGTACGCAAAACTTGCAGCTCTCCGCTTCACCTCAGCCCCATGCAAATCCATTAACGTAAGTTCACAGCAAAGAAGATTTCCCGCCCTCTTCCCCTCAATGAGCGCATGCAACGCATGACCGGCGTAGTAGCGGTACAACTGCACCGGTCGTCCCCCGGCAGAGGGAACTTCTCCCACGGCGTGAATCTCACCCCGACGGCTCAACGCGGCAACAGCTTTCCCCACCGTCACAAGGCTCAACCCTGTGGCGGCTGCCAGCTGAGGGCGGGTGGCTTCTCCACGCTCATGCATCAATTTCAGCACGCTTTGCTCTGCTTTGGCCATCTTACTTTATAAACTCGGTTAATTAAGTATAAACCACAATCCTATGTTTGACAAGCACAAAATACAACACATTGATAATGCGCGCCGTACAATCACAACAAAGAAACACACATGAGACTTAGCGAGAAGAAACAAGTGGGCAACACTCGACAGGCAGATAGCTATCTGTTAAAATAAGGGGCGTTAAGAACCTTTCACAAACAAATACACATATATGAAATACATCTTTGTAACCGGCGGCGTAGTATCCTCTCTGGGTAAAGGCCTTGCGGCAGCTTCCATCGGCACATTGCTTGAGCACTGTGGTCTGGACGTGACCATGCAGAAGTTTGACCCCTATCTGAACATCGACCCCGGCACCATGAGCCCCTACCAGCACGGTGAGGTGTACGTGCTGAATGACGGCGCTGAGACGGATTTGGACCTCGGCCACTATGAGCGTTTCATCCACTGCCAGCTCTCCCGCCTGAATAACCTGACCAGCGGTAAGGTGTTCGAGCACGTGCTGGAGAAGGAGCGCCGCGGTGATTACCTCGGAAAGACCGTGCAGTACATCCCGCACGTGACGGACGAGATTAAGCAGCGCCTTTATGACCTGACAGAGGCCAACAAGGAGTGCGACGTCATCATCACAGAAATCGGTGGTACCGTGGGTGATATCGAGGGTTACCTCTTCTTGGAAGCCCTGCGTCAGTTTGCTCTGGAAGTTGGCAGACACAACTGCTGTTTCATCCATGTGACCCTGCTGCCCTACATCAAGGCCGCCGGTGAGACGAAGACCAAGCCCACCCAGCAGAGTGTGGCCAAGCTGCGCGAAATCGGTATCCAGCCTGATATCATCGTGTGCCGCACCGAGATGGACAACCTTACGGATGAAGAGAAGCGCAAGATTGGTATGTTCTGTAACGTATCTCCGCGCAACGTGGTGGCCTTCTGCGACGTGAAGCACAGCATTTACGAATGCCCGCTGGATTTAGGCCGCGACCGCGTGGATCGCATCGTCACGGAGGTGCTGGGCATCACCGTTCCCAAGCCTAAGATGGATGAGTGGCAGAAGTTCGTGGGCCGCGTGATTCACCCCTCTCACAGCGTACGTATCGCCGTGGTGGGCAAGTACATCTCCCTGCAGGACGCCTATAAGTCCATTTACGAAAGCTTCACCCACGCCGGTGCCGCTAATGACTGCCGCGTGGAAATCGTCCGCGTGGATGCCGAGGCGCTGGAAAGCGGCAGCTGCGAGGCGCTCATCGGTGATGTGGACGGCATTCTGGTGCCGGGCGGCTTCGGCGAGCGTGGCGTAGAGGGCAAGATTATGGCTGTGCAGTATGCTCGCGAGAAGGGCATTCCCTTCTTCGGTATTTGCCTTGGCATGCAGGTGGCCGTTATCGAGTTCGCCCGCAATGTCCTCGGCCTGAAGGACGCCAACTCCACCGAGTTCGACAAGAGCACTCAGAGCCCCGTCATCTGCCTACAGGAAGAGCAGAAGACCATCACGAACATGGGTGCCACCATGCGCTTGGGTGCTTACCCCGCACACATCCAGCCCGGCAGCCTCTGCAGCAAGCTGTACGGAGGCGCCGAGATTATCTCCGAGCGTCACCGCCACCGCTATGAGTTCAATGCGGACTTCCGCGAAACCTGCGAGAAGGCCGGCTTGGTCATCTCCGCGGTGAATGATGAACATGGTCTGGTGGAAGTAGTGGAGCTGCCCACGCACCCGTACTTCATCGCCTGCCAGTACCACCCCGAGTTCCAGAGCCGTCCCACGGCACCGCATCCGCTCTTCAATGGGTTGGTGGCAGCCGCTCTGGAGAAAAAGCAGGGCTAATAAGGAACAACTTACGAGTCGACGGTCAGAGCCGGAAAGGCCTGGCCGTCGGCCCTTTTTCGTTTATCTGCATCTATGATTGATATTCTGGTAGTACTGGCATACTTCTGCGCCATTTTCGGCATCGGTCTGTACGTAGGCCGCAAGCAGGAAAGCCTGGAAAGCTACGCCCTCGGTAACAGGAATCTCCCTTGGTGGGCTATCCTTGCCTCTATTCTCGCCGCTGAAATCAGCGCCGCTACCTTCCTCGGCGCTCCCGGAGAAGGCTTCGCCCTGCGAAACTTTACCTACGCACAGCTCGCTATCGGTACCATTCTAGGCCGCATCATTGTGGGCCGTCTTTTCCTGAAGCCTTATTATCAATACAATGTCGTATCCATTTACGAGTATCTGGAGAAACGCTTCGGGCTGAGCACACGCCGCTGGGCTAGTATCACTTTCCTCATCAGCCGTGTGCTGGCAAGTGGCACTCGCCTTTTCTTCGCGGGCATTCTGCTCGTCATCGCGTACATGATGATTACCGGGCAGGAAAGTGCCGGGCAGGTGGAAACCGTAGTCATTTACATTGCCGCGCTCACCTTCATCACCATTGCCACGGCAATATATACCACGCTGGGCGGTCTGAAAGCCGTGGTGTGGACGGACGTGCTGCAGGCTTCCATTCTCGCCATCTCGCTCATCACAACTATCGGCGTTCTTCTCTTCAGCATCAAGGCCGGTGGGAGCTGGAGTGAGGCATGGGATGCCATCTGCTACCACCTCGGGAACAAGGATTATAATCCCTGTAAGATTGAGAACCTGAAGCCTTGGGCCTTCTTCGACGGCGGTATGACCGGACAGGGACTCATAGCGGACATCAAGAACATCCTCGGCAGTGAATATACCCTGTGGTCGGCCATTCTCGGCTCCACGTTCATCACCATGGCCACCCATGGTACGGATCAGGACATGGTGCAGCGTATGCTGGCCGCTCCGGACAGCAAGAAGGGCGCTAAGGCCGTGATTCTTTCCGGGCTTATGGATATGCCCATCGTGCTCGTGTTTATCTCCTGCGGCATGTTGCTCTTCGTCTACTTCGCACAAAACGGCATCACGCCGCCAGAGAAGCAGATTGAGATATTCCCCTGGTTCATCATTCACTGTCTGCCGGCCGGTGTGCGCGGACTTCTGGTGGCGGCTCTTCTGGCCACAGCCATGGGCTCGCTCTCCACAGCGCTGAATGCTTTGGCCACGACGGCCACGCGTGATTGGTACGTGGACGTATTCCGCCCGCAGGCCACACAGGGGCAACAGCTGCGTGCCGTGCGTTTGCTCACCGTATTCTTTGCCGCTCTCCTCATTCTTGTGGGCGCAGGCACGGCTTGGCTCACGGTGATGGACCCGACTGTGCGCATTCTTCCCATCGCACTGGGCATCTTCGGGTACACGTACGGCTCGCTGCTAGGCATCTTCCTGCTCGGCATGTTGACCCGCAGCCGCGGTAATGATATGGGCAACATTCTTGCTATGATTGCCGGCTTTGCCACAGTTATCACGCTGGAGGTGCTCACCCGCTGTGATGCCATCCCCGCCATTGCTTTCCCGTGGCGCGTGACCATCGGCACCATCGCCACCTTCGCGGTGGGCTGCTGCTTCCGCACACCGCAGCTGCTCATCAGGAAAGACAAGTAACAGAGTTATAACACGGGCCGCACACATGAAGCTGTGCGGCCCGCTTTTTTTGCTTGCGCAGCTCTTGTTCCGCGTGATAGAATACGCACATGAAAAGAACCCTCATTACCTGTGTGGCAATGGCCCTGATGAGTGGGCTGGCCTTGGCTGGCAACATTACTCCGGGCGTACGCAGTGGCGATATCTGGACGAAGAAACGCGACCAAATGGCAAATGCCGGTTTCAATGGAGTACGCTATGCCCCTATTGATGATAACAGCATTCGAGTGCCTAGAAATGGCGGTCTGCAACTTGATGGTCTCGAGCTGGGTGAAACCATCGTCACATGGAATGCAGAGGGAATCCTCTCTAATATGGTGACCATGCTTTACAATAAAGGTGATGATGGAGCCATAAGTCAGGAAGAATACACTAAGCTGCTCCAGAACACCATTAAGGCGCTGAATGAACTGACAGGCGTGGACGGCAAGACCCGCCGCAGCTCACAGCGTGAAGCCGGAGTGGCTCTCAAAATATGGGTATGGGAATGGGATGGAGGCGTCATTCGCCTAGAGGCCTCCTATTCAGGTGGTTCCCGCAGAACTACGTTTGAAGCAGAGTTCATCCGCCTGCGTATGGGCGCCTCTCAGGAGGCTGTTACTGCCGGCGGTGCCTCCAATGCTGCTAACCGCAGAGAGCTTCGCACCAATGTGAAGCGTGACGAGGAAAGCGGAGACGTGTGGATTGATGGCGTGAACATGGTGGACCAGGGTGATAAAGGCTACTGCGTGCCTGCCACCGTGGCCCGTGTGTTCGCTTACTATGGGATGGATGGTGTAGACCAGCACGCCCTCGCTCAGCTTTGTGACAGCTCTGCCGAAGGTGGCACCTCCACAGCAGCCATGCAAACGGCGCTGGAATCCATCAGCCGTCGCTTCCATATCCGTATACAGAGCCTCGATGGCCGCACCGCAACAGAATCCATCATGTCTCTCATCGAGGATTACAACAAAGCCGCTCGCAGATTGCGCCGTCCGATGGCCACCCCGCAGAACTGGATTGAGGTAGCCCGTGACCGCGAGGTCCTTCTGGCCGCACGCGGAAGCAAGCGAGCCGTTCGCCGCTGGTTCAGTGCCATGAAGAAGAGCATTGATGCCGGCATTCCTGTACTGTGGAGCGTAGAGCTTGGTATTTTCCCGGAAGCCGGCATTCCGCAGGCCTCCGGTGGCCACATGCGCATGATTATCGGTTACAATGAGGAATCTGAAACCATTTATTACAGCGATTCTTGGGGTGCAGGGCATGAGCGCAAATCCATGCCGATGAATCAGGCCTCCGCCATCACCCGCAATCGTTACATTCTGCGCCCCTCCAGATAAACGAAGCGCATATCCTCCCTTAATATTATAAAGCGCCATGCTGCAGCACCTTGCAGCATGGCGTTCTGCTTTTCATACAATTACTGAACAGCGAATTTATATATTCCCGTAAAAAAGCCGCCTGATGAATGCTCACCAGGCGGCCATGAGTTTTACCGGAAAGTCATTATCAGGCTTTCTTCGCGGGCTTATCCACGCCAATGGTGCGGGCTGTCCAGTCACGCATACGAGCGAAAATGGAGTACAGACCGGGCACAAGGAAGATACCGAAAAGCGTAGCCAAAAGCATACCGAAGAAGGTGGTAACACCAATTTCCTGACGGCTGGCAGCACCGGAGCCGGTAGCGACCACCATGGGGAATACACCGAAAAGGAAGGAAATGGCAGTCATGAGCACAGCGCGGAATCGCATACTGGCGCCATTCAGAGCCGCCACCTGCACGGTGTTGCCTGCAGCGTGGTCCTCCTTACTGAACTCCACCATGAGAATGGCGTTCTTGGCTGCAAGACCGATAAGCATCAGAATACCCAGCTGCACGTAGATGGAGAGCGTAAGGCCGAAGACCTGCGCACCCATGAAAGCACCCAGAGTAGCTACGGATACAGAGAGCATCACGGGAACCGGAGTGGTCCAGCTTTCATACTGAGCCACGAGGAAGAGATAAGCGAAGAGCATGGCCAAGCCGATGAGCAGACCAACCTTGCCATCATTCTGACGCTCCTGATAGGAGAGGTCCTTCCATTCTACTGACCACTGGCGGCCGGTATTGTTGTTACGCTCTTCCATATTAACTTCAGCAATAGTCTTCTCAATCAGAGACATCACCTGGCCGGAGCCTACACCGGGAGCGGGCATGACGGTTACATCCGCGCTCATGTACTGATTGAAACGGCCGTAGTTAGACGGGCCAAGGCGGTAGGAGAGCGTACATACGGCAGAAAGCGGCACCATCTCACCATGTGCATTACGCACCATCTGGTTCATGATGTCATCAGCCGTACGGCGATCACGCACATCACCCTGAATCTTAACCTTGAAGTTGAAGCCGTTCAGAGTGAAGTCATTCACATAAGAGGAAGCCAGCACGGTCTGGAGCGTATTGAAGATGCTCTTCACGTCCACATTGAGGGCCTGAGCCTTTTCACGGTTGATTTCGAGGCGAATCTGCGGGGTCTCAGCATTGAACTCGGAGCGAACCATGGAGATAAGCTCCTGATGAGACTGAAGACGCGCCGTGATTTCCTTGACCATGTTACCGAGGTCAGCAGGAGTGGCACTGCCGCGGCCTTCCAGCACCATGGATACACCGCCATACAAGCCAAGGCCCTGAATGGCAGGGGGCGTGGTGGCCATCACAGAGGCCTCCGGAATATCCGCACAGGCAGCATTAATCTTCTGAGCCAAAGCTGAGGCGTGCAAATCAGGAGAGGTACGCTCGCTCCAAGGCTTAAGCATGACGATAACCATACCGTTACCCTCACCGGAACCGGAAGCAAAGCTGAAACCACTGGTGGAGGTCACCATTTCAATACCTTCAAACCTTCCGATGCGCTCTTCAATCTGGCGCATCACCCTATCCGTACGCTGCTTGGCGGTAGCGGAGCCTTCAAGGTTCACGATACAGAAGACGGCGCCCTTATCCTCAGTGGGGATGAAGGAGCTGTTCAGCATCTCGGGAGCAATAAGACTGAGGAGGTCAAACTGGCTCTTAGCGGCAGACTTGCCACCACCGGCGGGGGCAGCAGCAGCCTGCGGCGCGCCACGCCAGATTTGATTCCACCACTGCGGAGCACCGCTGGTGTAAATGTAGTTAGCATACAACACTGCAGCCAGAACAATAACGGTGAGCCATGCGTTACGCACCAGAATGCCGGCACCCCACAGATAGAAGGAGCGGCACTTCTCCAAGAACCAGTTGAAGGGGCGGAACAGCCAGTAGGAAAGAGCACTCTGCTTCACACCTGCCGGGCGCAGAATGAGGGCGCACAGTGCAGGGGAGAGCGTGAGAGCATTGAAGGTGGAGATACAGAGAGCCACGCACATGGTGACGGAGAACTGGGTGTAAATCACGCCCACCATGCCGCCGTAGAAGGCAATGGGCACGTACACGGCCAGAGTCACCAGCGTGGTGGCGATAATGGCGCCTGTAATCTGCTTCATGCTCTTGATGGTAGCTTCTCTCGGGCTGAGGCCTTCTTCGTGAATAATTCGCATCACGTTTTCCACCACCACGATGGCGTCATCCACCAGTGAACCGATAACCAGAATGAGGCCGAACATCGTCAGCACGTTAATGCTGTACCCCAGCACATACATGAAGGCGAAAGCACCCAGAAGGGATACCGGAATGGCCAGAGTGGGAATCAGCGTAGCGCGCCAATCCTGCAGGAAAATGTAAGTCACCAACACCACGAGGAACAGAGCCAGCACCAGCGTGATGCCGATTTCTTCCATCGTAGCCTGAATAGCCTGAGTGGGGTCATAGCCCATCGTCCATGAGACACCATCCGGAAGAAGGGGCTCGATTTCCCGCATCTTTTCCTTCAGGGCATCCACGGTGGCCAGAGCGTTAGCATCATTATTACGCTGAACCATCATACCCACAGCATTGCGGCCGTTCAGGCGGCTGTAACCGGAGTTATTCTCTGCGCCCAGCTCAATGGTGGCGATGTCACTCAAGCGGGTAACGTGGCCCTCCTCGCCACGCTTAACGATGATGTTGCTGAACTCTTCCACCGTGCGGAGGCGGCCTGTGGCCGTCACCTTGTAAGTGGCATAAGCGCCTTCGTCCTGAGAACCTACGGAACCGGCTGCCGCCTGAATATTCTGAGCGGCAATGGCGCTGTTCACATCAGCCGGAGTGATATTCAGAGCGTTCATGCGGGTTGTATTCAGCCACACACGCATGGAGTAGTTGCGGCTGTGCATGATGTCAGCCACGGATACGCCGTCCACCTGAGTGAGAGGGTCTTTCACGTTCATGCGCAGCCAGTTCGTGAGCTCGAGAATATCCATTTTATTCTCATCGCACATGAAGCTCAGGAAGCAGAGCATATCACTGGAACGCTTACGAACGCTGTAGCCAGTGCGCTTAATTTCCTCCGGAAGGCGGCTTTCTACCTGCTTAATGGCATTGGAGACGTTCACCATAGCCATGTCGTCATTCGTGCCGGTCTCGAAGATAAGCGTCAGGGAATAGGAGCCATCATTCGTACAGGAGGAGTGGAAGTACAGCAGGTCATCCATGCCGATGAGGTTCTCTTCCACGGGGGCGGCCACCACCTGAGCCAACTCCTCAGCACTGGCGCCCGCGTAATTCATGCGCACCGAAATGGTGGGCGGTGATACTTCCGGGTACTCAGACACGGGCATCATGCTCAGGCAGAGGAAACCTGCCAGCATCATCACGATGGATATAACGAAGGCGAACTTGGGTCTGCCGATGAAAAATTGAGAAAACATAGTCGTCAGATTGGGTTATTCAGCTTATTCGGCGGTGGAAGTTGATTCTTCAGCGGAAGGCTTTACAGCCTCCTGAGCGGGAGCAGGGGTAACAGGCGTACCGTCCTCCACCTCAGCCAAGGGGGATATGATGCACTGATCCCCTTCCTCCAAGCCGGCAAACACAGGCATAAGGCCGTTCTCGTCCACACGGCCACAGAGCACGCGCACCAGCACAGCGCGGTTATGGCGCATGGCGTACACATAGCGGCCACTGGTATCCGTGAGCACGGCCTCCGCTGCCACAGCGGGTACGCGGCGGTCTGCCTTGCGGGTAACACGGATGGTCACGATACCACCGGGCTGCAGAAGAGCGTCTTCATTCTTGAAAACAGCCCAGAAGTTCTGCGTATCCGTGGCCGTCTGAATCACATTATCACTGAAGGCCACGGTGCCGCGCTCATGGTAGGTGTTACCACTGGCCGTTACCAGCGTAACATCTGCATCTGCCTCCAAACGGTCATCCGTGCCGTAGGTGGAAAGAATGGCATTTTCACTCAGGGAGAAGCGCACATAAATGGGGCTTATCTGCACCAGAGTGGCAAGGGGCAGCTTCATGTCGGAAACATAGTTACCACGTGAAAAAGCGGCTCGCCCCACACGCCCGGTAATGGGGGCGCATACCGTACAGCGAGCCAAATCATCCTCAGCCACCACCAGCGCAGCTTGAGCGCTCTTCAGCTGGGCCTTAAGCTCATCCAAAGTGGCCTTCGCACGCTCCAGCTCAGAGCGGCTTGTTGCATCCGTAGACGCCAGAGCAAGCTGGCGCTCATATTTTCTCTCAGCGTCCCTCAGCTTGACTTCAAGCTGAGCAATGGCAGCGCGGCGGGCATCCACCACGGCCTGATAACGAGTCGGGTCAATGCTGAAAAGCGGTGCACCCTGCTGAACCACATCACCCTCACGGAAGGAAGGCTCACCGAGCACGCCCTGAACAAGCGGACGCAAGGCCACGCGATTGATAGCCTCAACACGAGCACCCTGACAGGTAAGCACCGTGGTGTCCTGTGCCATCACAACCGGGGTCAGCACCACTTCCACCGGGGGAATCTCAGCAGCTGAGCTGCTTTCATCATTCGCTCCCGCATTATTCTGGGCCATCACAGGCACAACCTTATCACCCACGCGCACCTTGTGGGCGCCGTCCGTGATGATAGTTTCGCCTTCGCTAAGGCCTTCGTACACGGACTGCAGGCGGCCCTGAATGGAGCCAACGATTACCTCTTTGCGGGAGACCACGTTCTCGGCATCAACAGCATAAACGTATGCGCCGTCAGAATCATAGTGAACAGCGGTGAGAGGCACCATGCAAACCTGCTGCGTATCCGAAAGAGCCACGTGCATAGCACCGATACCACGGGGTGTGAGCTGGTTATCCCTGTTTGAAAACTCTGCCCACAGGGTGTAAGTATCCGTGGCGGAAGTCAGCATGTTATCCACAATGCTGACTCGGCCGGGATGAGCATACTGACGCCCATTAGCCATGGTGAGGCGTACATCTGCCACATTGCTGATTTCCTGGGGACCGCGGAAAATGCCATTCACATCAGCCTGACTGAGAGGGAAGCGAACATAGATGGGATCCATCTGCTTAATCGTAACCAGATTTTCGCCTCGGGTTACATAATTCCCCTGAGAGAAGGAGGCTCGACCTATGCGGCCTGTAATTTCCGCGCGGATGGTGCAATCTTCCAAGTCCTTGCGGGCGCGCACAAGTTCAGCCTCGGCACCGGCACGGCTGGCACGCAGCTCCTCCAAGCGGGCCTCAGCACTTTCCGTCTCTTCCACGGAAGCAGCCTGACGCTGAGAGAGACCGGCAAGACGGCGGTGGTTATTCTCAGCATACACGATACGGGCATCAATCTCCTCAAGAGCGGCTTCGGCCTGCTGCACAGCGGCGCGGTAGCGGGTGGGGTCTATCTCAAACAGAATATCGCCCTCCTGTACTATAGAGCCTTCCTGAAAACGCGGCTCCAACAGGTAACCTTCTACTGCAGAACGAACTGCAACACTGCGAATGGCCTCCATGTGACCGATGCTCTTGCGAGTAATACGGTCCCTTCCGATTGAAACTGTCTCAACTTGAACGTGTGCTGCCTGTCTGCCCATCTGAGCCTCCGCAGAGAGAGCAAGAAGCGGCAGCAACACCGCAACTTTTTGAAAAACTTTCATGTGGTATATTTTAGTGAATAATTTACAAAAATCAACTTTTTTTTGGTGAAGATTCAGCCATACGGCAAGATTTTTCTGTTATCCTCAACCACCCCGGCAGATGGAGCGCAGACGTCTGGCCGCCACCAGCACAGGGAAAATCCCCATGAGGAAGAGATAAACGGCGTCACGCCAGATAGTTGGAACCGAGCCGGCGTCCGTTTCCTGATTGATACCGCTGAAAGCGAGGGCCTGCCTCGGCGCAAGGAAGAAACCACGGTGCTCATTGCGACGGCCGTCCTTACGAGCCGTTTTTACACCTTCGCGCACCACATTGAGGTTTCTGTTTGAGTAAAAGAACTCCACGGGCTGATCCGTCTCGTTCTCCTCACGCTCCTCGAGCTGAGTTGTCAATCGTTCAAGATACTCTTCGTTACCGCTAAGGGCAGCCTTGCGCACCCAGCGGAGGATGTCCTTGGCCTCTTCCACATCCCTAGCAGTAGCATTGAAAAGAAGAGCCGCCCGCTGTACAAATCGAAGTTCTTCCACGGAGCCGTTAGCCTTCAGGTATTCACGGCGCTCATTCACACGGCGGTTTTCTACTTCCCACAGATTACCATCAGTTTGCGTTACAAACATCATTTCAAACGCATAACGCAAGGGGCAGAATTCTGCGATAAGCGGAACGGGTTTGGACGTGATGTTATGAGTGCGCTCATCTTGATAAGCAACGCGGTGACGAAGGTTGGAAAGACGGCTTTCAATGGCAGTCGGCAGGAAGTCCGGCAGCTCCGGGCTGAACTCATTCATCTCTTCAAAACGAATGAGTGCACCAGCCAGCAGGATTTGCGGCACCAACAGGAGCGGCACAATATTCAGCGCCGTACGCTCGGAACTCACCAGAGCTGACACCATCAGAGAAAGAGCGATGCCCACAAACGCCGTAAGCGTCATTACCCCCAGATGCTGCCAGAACATGCCCTCAATTCCCAAAATGGCATTTCCCACCAGCAGATACAAAGCACACTGTACTGCCGCTATACCGGTGATAACCAAAACCTTAGCTGCCAGATAGCCCGTTATGAATAACTTGTAATTACTTTCACGCTTCAGCAAAGGCCTGTCACGCAATAGCTCGCAGGCTGCATCCGTTAAGCCGAAAAACATGGCCAACACCAGCGAGAGGAATAAATACTCGTTTATATGGAGTGACTTGTAAAATGTGTAAGGTTCTTCAAAAGAAGCACGTAGAGTGCCGGCTATCAACAAAGCAAGGACAGGCCCCTCCAGCAGCACTGCATACAGAGCCTTGCGACTGCGAACACGCCCCAACAACGTGCGGTTGAACCACAGAATAAATAGGCGCCAAAGCTCCCTCCAGCTGCGCCGCGGGCTTCGTGGCACGGGCCTGACACGCTCAGGTTCCTTCGCTATGTCTTCCGTGGGCTTGCTGCGGTAATAGTAGTTCTCGAAGCGGTCCTGCCACATACCAGGACTGGGTTTCTGCTCATTACCCAAGCGGCTATATGGCGCCTCCAGCACCTCAAACACATAATCTGCGCCGCCAGCAGCCACTGCTTCGCGGGAAACGTGAAGCCCCAACTCCTGAGCAGACTTGCGGAAATACTCCACCATATCAGCAGGAGACCCCCAGAACGCCATCTGCCCATTGGAGTTCAACACCATCACTTTCTTGAAGCGACTGAGAATAACCTGAGAGGGGCGGTGAAGAGTACAGAGCAGGATACGCGAGTGAGACATGCTTTCAAGCGTATCAATCACGCGCTCCGCATCACCGGAGGAAAGACCACTTATGGGTTCGTCAATAAGGAAGACCTCCGCCGTACCGGTGAGATCCAGCCCAAGATTCAAGCGTGTACGCTCGCCATCGGATAAAGTACGAGCGCCAGCACGGCCAACGTTTCTATCGGCCAGAGCGCCAAGCCCCACATAATTTAGAATAGACAGCACACGCCGCTTACGGTCTGCATCATTCAATCTGGGACGACGGGCAATGGAAGCATGGTAAACCTGCTCGCCCACCGTCATGGCTTCATCCAGAATATCCTCTCTGGGAATGAACGCGATATGGCGCCGCAAATCCGTAGCATCAGGAGTGAGGCGGGCGTTATTGTAATGAATGGAGCCGAATGATGGGACTAGGTGGCCGGCAAGCATGCTCAGTAACGTGCTCTTGCCGGAACCACTAGGGCCAAGAATACAAGCCATCTCTCCACGCTTGAGCGTAAAATCAATATTATCCACCACACGCCCGGCGCGCACAAAATCTCGCGTGAGCCCCTGAACCCTTAAGGAATGAATAAGAGCGGACTCTTCCTCCAAAACGCCGGAAGAAAAGCGGCAGCGCAAGGACTGTACCGGACTGAGGCTAATGAGGTCACCATCCGCTAAGGTCATATCACCCTTTACGGGTTCACCATTAACCTTAAGATAATTATCACCCTCAATCACACGCAGCTGCCCCTCACCATCCGAGCGGGAATAACTCACCTCGAATACCACAGCAGAGGCCAGCCCCGGTGTCAGCATCAGGGCAGAGGTGCTGTTAATGTAGGGAAGATTAGTAACGATGAGTTTACGAACATCCGGAGCAAGCTGATAACTGCGCCCCGGAGCTTCTACATTATGCAGCTCCGCGAACCGATACGGCCCCAGCCCCTTCACAGTAAACGGGGTGTAATATGTAGTCCTTACGATTTCGCCGAGAGCGAGCGTGCGGCCTTCCAGCACAAATGCGGCATCACGCCCAAGCACTTCCAGCTCAACATCAAGACTGAAGCGCACGCGGGCTAAGGGATTCCTGGGGCGCTGGCGGGTAATGCTCACCTCATCATCCTCGCGGAAAAGGTATCCAACATAGCTCACGCCGCTGTAGCGGTTCTGGATAAGAGAGCGAATGGTGCCATAACTGAGAGTCCATTCTGCCAGCTCCACGTTCTGCCCGGGCGAAAGAATCTGCATGTCCCCCTTATGCAACACACGTCCACAGATGCAGAGCGGCTTCCGGGTATCATTAATGATAAGCAGCACATGTACGCAGTGGAGGGCACGAAAACTTACCTCGCCTTCTTCGCGGGCCAAAGTTACTGTATTCGCTGCAACCTTATGCGAGAAGGTCAGGCACTGAATAGGAGCAGGGGCATCCTGCCCGGGGGTACGGATAAGCTCTTCCAGCGCCGGCGCAACACCGGGCAAGTTCAGGCCATTCGTCACCCGCTCAAAGAGCGTGGGGTTCGTCAGGTCACCACCCACACGGTACAACATGGCCAAAATCTCCAAGGCCAAGGCCATGCGTTCTTCCAATGTGCGGTGGGCTGCTGCGAGGGTGAGCGTATCACTCAGGGAGAAACGAGCAGTATAGGCCGTCTGGAATCTCTCAGCCAGCCAGTGGTGTTCCACATTCGGAAAATCATAGCGGAGCATGTCCATGATGGTGTCCATATCCTCTATGACGACACCATCTACTCGGGCCATAATGGAAGCAAACAAATCCACAATGACACCAGCATAACTCCGGCGAGATTCATCACGCGCAGCCACACGGCGTGGTACCCGTGAAAAGATTTCAGCAAAATAACTTCGCAGCGTATGAATACGCTTACGAACCAAGCGCAAGAGAGGCTTGGAATGGCTGGAGAAAGGCATCTTCATAAATCAGGCCCGGTGGTCTTACCGGCACCGGGGCAACGCTGTTCCCACCCTGGGAAGTTCCATTTATAAGGAAAATCGCGGCACTGCTGAGGCTTAACAGGCTGAATGCGGCAGCCCTCATCCGTAAGCATACAGCAGGGGCCGTTTCCATTTTCAGCGTCTATAAGCGAAAGTCCACGCCTATTCCGCTGCAAGCGGCAGTAACGCTCAATAAAAAGCTCTTCGCTAAGGCCGAGGTAAGCGGCTATAGCCGTGATATCCTCGTCAGTCAGGCAGACATCACCCTCCCAGCGGCAGCAAGCACCACAACGCTGGCATGTGTGTATGATGGGGGTAGTATCACTCATTCGTTTCAGCTGCGTATCTCCCAAGGTTTATGCTTTGCGGCTGTAATATGAGGAGGGCGCACATACAGCGGCTCTGCAGGTTTAGCTGCAAGCTCTTCCTGAGCAGCAGGACAGAGGGCTTGCCAGCTGCGGATAAGTCCCTCAGCACCGGGTACAAGCCCGGCCTTAGCCACGGAAAAATTATGCTTTTTCATAACCTCCTCAGATTCGACCGTATACACAGTAGCACCACCCGCCAGTTCTGCACGAAGTTCATCCGGCGTCAGCACCACAATTTCGCCATTGCTGCGCCGCAGAGTCCACCCGCCACGGCGGGCATCAGATATAATGAGAGCACCATCTGCAGCCAAATCATCCCATGAACCAATGGCAACCACACGAGCACCTTTTACTGTGGCAATGCCAACAGCTGCGGCCAGCGCCACACGCACACCGCCATAGCTCCCGGGGCCGGCACCCACCAGCACCATATCAAGCGGCTCTTCGCCCAGTACCGAAAGCGCTTTTTCCAGAGCCGGGAAAAGATGAGAATCATGATTTCTCTCCGTGTGCCAAGAGGTCTGGGCACAAACATTACCGGCAAGAGAAAGGCAGAGAGAAGCCTGCGGCTGAGAACATTCGATGGCAATTATATTCATGCCTGAGTCAGTTTGGCTGTAGTCCACTTACCGCGGCTTACTACCTTAAGCACCTTAAGGCCGGCGGCGCGTGCGGCATCAAGCGTTTCATCTTTCTGGGTATTGAGGATACCGGAAATGATGAGAATCCCGCTGGGCTTCATTGCGGCAAGAAGGCGGGGGAACGCTTTCTGTAACACGGTGGAAAAGAGATTAGCCAGCACGATGTCAGCTTGTTCACCGAGAGCAGGGACCCATTCAAAAACATCCGCTTGGAAAAGTTCCAGATTATCAGCGCCGCCATTACGCTCGATATTGTGGCGGGCTACGTCCACTGCAATGGGGTCAAAATCAAAGCTGATGGCATGCTGAGCACCAAGGCGCAATCCGGCCAGAGCAAGTACGCCGGTGCCGCAACCAATATCCGTGAGCGTCCAGGCTTCTTTCCTGCCTTTTGCCTCATCACAAAGCATGCGAAGACATGTGGAAGTAGTAGCATGATTACCGGTGCCAAAAGCACGCTCAGCCGGGAAAGTAAGGATAATGCGGCCGGGGTAACGCTGCTGCAAGTCTTCCAGCACCGCAGGCTCATCACTGGCAGAAATTACCAGCCTGTCGCGGATAATGAGAGGGGGTGTATTCTCCGGAGCGGTAGCAGCCACCCAATCCACTGTCTGCACCTCCTCAGTCTTACCACCATAGCAAGCGGCAAGCACAAGAGCCTCTTCCAGAGATTCCGTGTATACATCGATATTCAGGCGCTCAGCATGAAAGGCCTCAGATATCACAGTTCCCGGCAGATTGCTCAGGCGCTCCTGCCATTCTTCTTCATTCGCTTTTGCGATTGTCTTCTTCCAGACCCACATAACTTTTACTTACATGTCAAGTATGTTACCATCTAACCCCTGAGCATCAGCATAGGGAAGAACGAAAAGCTCTCCGGTCTCCACCACTCGGCCATAGAAAAACGGCTCTTCGGATGCCTCCGTGGATGGTGCTATTTCTATCGTAATTGTCCTTGAAACAGTGGGATGCTCCTGAAGCGCGGCCTCTCGCAGTGCCTCGTCGGTGGCCGTGCTTTCAGTGAGGGCCCCCTCAGCCATCTGCGTGCGAGAATCCCCCATGCCGGGAGTCAGACTGTCATGATCCAATGTAGAGGAATCCATGACTACAGCTTCCGCACGTGAGTAATCCGTAATTTCCAAATTCAGACATACAGAGAACACTGGGTTCTGCAGGCTCTGCAAGGCAAACTCGTCATCCTTGTCCAACCATTCAGCAACCTTGAGCTTCTGCAGCTGACGTATGTAGTACTGAGCACGGTGAGGATTGATGCGCGGGGTAACATCCTCGCCGCCAAGCGTGCCGGTCCAGCTCTCCCCGATATAATCGTAATGAAGCTCGAGAGGCGCCTGCTGGTAACCCAGAGTCAGCTTACGGAGCGCAGAAATGGGGAAGTTTACAACATTGCGCGCCCTCCAGTTATTCGCAGAAAGGGAGAACGTACGGGTGAGGCGAGTACTGAGCCAATAGATGGTACTGCCACCATCCTCCATGCCCACCCAACGGAAACGGCCGGTCTGCTCATCTCTGTAACGGGAGATGTAGAAAATTCGCGTATCGCGATCCTTCACCAGCGGCAGGTCAACACCGAACAGGGTTGCGCGGTAAAGACATGGGCGGGGACTCAGGAAAAGAGTGTAATACGGATTATTCAGTCCGTAACGAGCCATGAACTCACGAGGATTTTCTCCCGGTTTCATATCGGCCTCAATGCCACGAACAGGAATGGTTCCCAACCCATTGAGGAAACGGCGCACAACAAGCTCATCAGCCTCAGAAAAACGAGAGCCACCTACTGAGTACATCCACATGTCACTAACCTCGCTTTCCACATCACCGGGAATAAGCATGAGGCGTAGGGATTCATCACTATCATGCACACGCAGCACCACTCGTGATACGTCTTTATCCACGATATTAGAGAAGCGCAGGGAGCGAAGTTCAGAAAGGGATAAAGGAAGTTCTGAGGTGTAAATATTACCAGCGCCGGAACGAAGCTGAGCCATGGCGCGAGTGGGCAGCACGGGAAGATTACAGATGCTATTCACAATACGGGAATAGCTGCCTCTTCGGCTAACTCGAGGCTCTGCCTGAAGAGTAAAGACTACCGGGCGATTATTAACGGTGGCATGGCAGAGAGGCTGTCCATCTGCCGGAGAGGGAAAGCTCTTGTAGATAGTAAGTACGACCGGCTCATCCGATCCTTCCGCACGGAAGGAAATGGTGTATTCCGCCGGGCCTTGGGGCTGTACGGCGGTATTATCCTCCACCTTTACCGCTGCAAGGCTGACGAAAGAGGCCACGAGATTATTCATCTTGTCTTGGTCAGCAGATGTAAGGCAGGGGGCAATAATATTCCAAGGAGTTTCGGCACTGGCACGGCAAAGCGTTACCGTTGTTTCCCCGCCTTCAACCAGATGGCTACATATACTCACTTCCCGGAGAGAATCAGGGGTAAAGAGCAGGGGGCGGGGGTCTCGCAAAGCGCTCAAACCGGAACGGAACATGGAAAGGATATTTCCGCTCACCACGTGAATACGCTTGTCATTCCCATAGAAATCCGTACGGAGGTAAGTAGTAGGCACCACGCTTTGGCCATCACCAGCATCAGCAAGCCAGGGAGATGTACTGCCCAGAGTGAAGCGAGCCACGGTTGTGTGCTCTCCGCTGTTACCATCCGGCACTTTTAATACGAAGGAATGCGGAGTAGTTTCCACACCATACTCGCGCATTCTGGCACGAGTCGTCTGATTGAGCGGGAGTGTGTCAACCACGCGGGTCTGACCGGCAAAATTGAGAATTGAACTCACCACAACAGGATTCATTCTATCCCGGAAGGGCTCTATTATCCACCAAACACCGTCCTCTTCTCGGCGACAAGTAATCGTATCGTTCAAATCACGGATTTTCATCCAATCTACCTCGGGTAGACGAGCGGCATTCTCCGGAGTGAACAATGGCATACCTGGCTTAAAGCTGTACCAGCCCGTCAGCCGAGCAAGATTGCCATCTATGGTGAGAAAGACAGAGGCAACCACCCCCAGAGCGGCCCCTATGCCTAACAGAACTGTAGAGAGGATTCTCATATTTTGACTCAGTGTCTACGGGTATTCCAAATGCCGAGAGCGATGAGAAGCGCCAGAACCGGCATAATAATGAGAGTAATGTGCTCCACAGCGCTGCGCGTATGGCGATTCAGGTCAATCTTGACGGTGAGATCCTGATTGGCACTCTTGCCAGCGTACTCAGGGCGGTGCACCATCCAAGCCCAAATGGAGCGGAGGTAATCCGTCTGCTCACGGCGGGCATTTGTTCTGGCAAGCATATCTACGTTACCGGTGACAATCATGGTGGAAAGATTGTTCGGGTCATTATTGCTTCCTCGTGTCACGGCAGCCTGCAGGCAGAGGGGACCTGCTATATCCTCTTGCGGTGTGAAGGTAGGCTCACGGTCACGGCGGGTCTCACCATAGTACTCAGCGGTACTCAAGAGCAGGGGGTACGTGTTAAGCCTACGCATGGCAGCGTGATTTTCATCAGCATGTTCCAGTGTAAGAGACATGGACTGTCCGTCCACCTGTGTGGTATTATTCCAGAAAGCTCTTGTGCAATTCAGCCCCTTGGGCATCACTGCGGAAATATCGTAATAAGCACGATTTCGGTTACGGAGCAGCACGCGGTCAGCGTTCGGGCGGATACCCTGTTCTCGCAGGAAGCGGTAAAGCATGGGAAGATTTGTGTTCGTGGGGTCCAAGGCCACAAATACGGAGTTTCGCCCCTCACGCTCCCAGAACTCACGCACCACGCGCATTTCATTCTCGGTGAAATCCGTCTGCGGAGAAATGATAATCAGGCCCTCTGCATTAGCAGGCAGCATTTCCACTTCATTCAGATTCACCCAAGCAAGCTGGATATTCAGAGAGGATGTGATAAGCCCAAGGTTTTCCAGCAGGGTCTGGTCATCACGAGATACGCCGCCTTTGCCTTCCACCACGTACATTCGGCGCAAGTCCCCCTCAACAGCTTCTGTAATGGCAGAGCAAAGCACTTCATCCATCATCAGAGCCACGATACGGCGGCTTTCATCCGGCAGCACCTCATACTTCATAAAGGAAGCGCCCGGGCGAATGCGCACGTGCATACGGTCAGAGCTGTCTTTATCTTCAAAGGTTCTGAGCGGTACTGTGTGATTGGCACGAGCATCCACCACGCAGAGGTTCTGGTCAAAATCCACGCCGTAAATCTGAGAAATTTCACGGGCTCTGTTAGGTTCACGCAGCGGGTCAAAACATTCCACCTCAATCTTTCCGTTACTGTGGCGTACATATTCCTCCAGAAGGGAGTACATACGAGCATACCCGGTGGCAGTACGCTGGAAAGCGAAGATTACATGAATGGGGGTTTCGCGGTTCTGAATGCGCTGGCTGGCGAGCACATTTTGCGTACGCTCAGATATAGAGTAGCTCTCCTGTTCAGAGAGGTCCATTCTAGCATATTCCCGGCAGCCTATGTAGTTACATGCCAGTACAATGATGGAGAGCAGCAGCAGATTAATCCAGGCCAGAGGATTCCCCTTAGGGCGGCGGGCATCAGGATGCCCTGTAAATTTGGTCTTGCTCATAGTATAACGGAAAAATCAAAGGTTCAGAATCAGCGGGTCCAGCGACGATAATCCACCACGCGTTTGGTCAGAGCGAGTGTGAATACGGTAAGAGAGAGGTAAAGCACAAACGGGCGCGTATCAACCACACCGCTGGCGAAGGATTTCACCTGTTCGGTACAGGAAAGATAATGGAACACAGGCGCTGCGGGGAACTCGCCCCACAGTTCCGTCACTCGGCCTATGAAATAGTACATAATCATGAGGCAGGTGCTGAGAATGGCGGCGATAATCTGGCTGCGCGACATGGCCGAACACAGAATGCCTAATGCCACAAAGAACGCACCGGAAAGAGCAAGAATGGTGTAGGGGCCTACCCAGTCTGCAAGCATATAAGTGATAGAACCCTCAG
The DNA here is from genome assembly GCA_937885815.1 of uncultured Verrucomicrobiales bacterium. GTDB lineage: Bacteria > Verrucomicrobiota > Verrucomicrobiia > Verrucomicrobiales > Akkermansiaceae > Akkermansia. The sequence continues at coordinate 103,966 of CALABM010000065.1, forward strand.
CCTGAATACCATAACGAACTTCCGTGTAATAATTACCGATATCACTCACCAGCGGATAAAAGAGCATGGGGAGCCAGAGCAACAGGTAAAACGTATATGCTGCAAAATACTTACCAAGAACAATTTGCGTAGTTGTTACCGGTGCTGTAAGAAGACCCTCGAGAGTGCCTTGACGCTCTTCTTCAGCAAGAGTACGCATGGTAATGAGAGGGAAAATGAAGATAAAGTAGAACCAGAAGTTGAGGTTATCAAGCATATGGTACATCACGCCATTACCGGTAGCATGAGTCATTATCTGCAGAACAGCCTGAAGAATAAAGCCTTGCAATGCCATTGTACAGGCCAGAATAACCCAACCAAACGGCACGCCGAGGTACCCCTTAAGTTCTCGTCTGTAAATCGTACGAAGTGTTATAAAGTAACTCTTAGTACGCATAATTGTATTATTTTCACTTTCCATGTGTGGTGAAGGGGGCTTGTATTACTCGTATATCAGATTGGCAGATAGAGCGTTTCCTTTTTATATTAAAATTAGTCTCGGCGAGTCATCTCCACAAAGACATCTTCCAAGCTGGGAATATGGCGGTAAATGTGGCGCATGGGGAATCCAAGTTCAGTAATAATTGCAGCCGCTTTCTCACGAGTATCCGTGCCGGGCTCAGCTCGCACCAGCAAGCGATTCCAGCCATCGATAGGCTCCTCCAGAATGACTTTCTTCACAGGAGCAAAGGCTTCCAGCTCTGCTACAACGCGCTCGGGATCACCCTTAAACTCAATGGATACACGACCGGCGGCGCGAAGTCCGCGGGTCAGATTCTCCGGTGTATCAGCAGCCTTGATTTCTCCTTGGTCAATAATGATAACCTTATTACAAATCATCTCAACCTCACTCAGAATATGAGTGGAGAGAATCACTGTATGGTTCTCAGCAAGCGCGCGGATAAGCTCGCGAATCTGGCGAATCTGATTCGGATCCAGACCATTGGTCGGCTCGTCAAGAATAAGCAAATCAGGATTACCCAGCAAAGCATCTGCTAATCCCACACGCTGACGATACCCCTTTGAAAGCGTGTGAATAAGATTTTTGCGCTTGGGTTCCAGACCACATTTATCAATCACTTCCGCAATCTGTTCTCGTACAGACTTGCCACAGATTCCTTTCAGCCTCGCGCGGTAATCCAAGTATTCTATCACGCGCATATCATCGTACAAAGGCACGTTCTCAGGCATGTAGCCCAGATGACGGCGAGCCTCAAGCGGGTTATCCAATATATCGTAACCGGCTATGCTGGCCGTGCCAGCGGTAGGCGGCAAATAACCGGTGAGCATTTTCATCGTCGTCGTTTTTCCGGCGCCGTTCGGTCCCAGAAAGCCCACAATCTCGCCTCTGTCCACCGAAAAGGTTGCATCTTTCACGGCCGTAAACCGTCCGAACGTCTTGTTTAAATGCTCTGCTGTGACCATGCTCATAAGCGCCCTCTATACTAGCAGCTTTTCTCGACATTTCAAGTTGAAAGTTCGTTATCACGGTCATGCTGTCAATTTGCTTGTTTTAATTTTGCATTACACGTATTATGCGTAGTTGTAAAATTGCGTGAGAATCTGAAATTCGGGAGTGCGCCCAAGATTCTACCTTGACGGGCGCGCCATGAGCGTGTAGAATGAGCGCATGGTAAAATGCAAGATGACATATGTGGGCGGTTTGCACTGCGATTTGGAGCACGGACCGAGCGGAGCCAAGGTAAGCACGGATGCCCCTGTAGATAATCATGGTAAAGGAGAATCATTCTCACCGACGGATTTGATGTGTTCCGCCATGGCGGCCTGTATGGCCACGATTATGGGAATCTACGCTGAAAAAGAAAATCTGAATCTGGAAGGAACAACAATCGAAGTTGGCAAAATCATGAGTGCAAATCCTCGCCGCATTGCCAGAATCGAGACAGCCATCAGCATACCACTCCCTGAAGACACTCCCCACAAAGCAGCTCTTCTTGATTGCGTGCTTGGCAGCCCGGCTATGCGCAGCCTTCACCCGGACATCGAGGTTCCAATTACATGGAACTGGCTGGGTTGATTTGAGCCATCAGACTACATGAAACGACTCACCTACATTTTCTGGTTAGCGCCCTTACTGGTATTGCTGAGCTGTGGCCAGCTTATCTTCAGTCTTCTGGGAAACTCGATTTTGATGCTGATAGTAGTATCCCTACTCATCATTATCACTTGGGGCGTGGTATGGATGCGCCTGTTCACGGCCGGAAGACTTCGTCCGGAGTTCGCCATATTGAGTGTGTTGCCACACTCGGTGTATTATTTTGCCAGTTATTCACAATCAAAGCTTTTCCATGAAATGGCCTGGCAGAATGTATACGGCTTTGTCTGGCTTGCATTCCTCATCATTATGGTTATCAGCCTGCGCCCTGGCAAGTGCGATGGCAAACGCATACGAGTAGCCAAGGACAGCACCTTCATTCTGACAAGCATACTGGCATTACTCTACACAGTAACAACATTTAACAGCTTTGCTGCCAAACTTTTCAACATCATCTGACCCTCTTTATGAAACACCGTTCCTCCATTGTTATCGGCGCAGCGACTGTTGCGCTCCTCTCCTCATGCACTGTAGACGAAGGTTGGGGTGCCCCGACAGTTCACGGCCGCGCTATAGCCCCCGAGCTTACCCCTCTTCCTCCGCAACTAGAGACTGATGTTCAACCGAATGAAGCAAGTCTGACAGAACAAGAAAGTGAGGCAACAATCTCGCAGAATCAACCCAGCCCCGCCGAACAGGTGCCAACTGCCCCTGCATTCAGTCAGAATCAGCCAACTCCCACGGTGCAAACGCCTGAGGCTCCTGTCACAGAGGCTGAGTCCCCGGCTCCTGTAACCACAGTAAGTACACCCCTGCCTCCCCAAGCTGAACAAGCTCAGCCAGCTCCTGCTGTCACAGTAAGCCAGCTTCAGCCCACGGCTGCACAGCAATCTTTAAGTCAAGCTCAGCCGGCTCCCATTGTTCAGATGCCGGCCCCTCCCCCTGTAGCACCGACTGTAAGCGCCCCCACAGTTAAGCCCGTTACCACTGTCGCGCCTCCTATTCAGGAAGTAACGCCAGCCCCCCGCCCGGTAGTTACAACGCCTGCGCCCGCGCCCAAGCCAGTTGAACCGCAAACGCCCGCTGCCATGAGTCAGGCTCAGCCCGCACCGGCCGTTCAGGCCCCTGCACCCGCTCCGGTTCGCACCGCAACTCCTTCAGCGCAACCTACTCCTCAGCCTGTCATTAAAAATACGTCTTACGGAGTAACTCGTCCGGTAATGACTGAGCAGCAGCGCCGCCGTTACCCGGTGATGCCCGGCCAGAATCGCGGACAAAAATTGCGGCAGGACTAATCTCTAGATTGATTATATGCCGAAACAGAGACTAGATGTACTCGTGGTTTCTCTGGGCCTGTGCGATTCTCGCGAACAGGCCCAGCGCCTGATTATCGCCGGTGAAGTTCTGGTAAAGGACCAGCCCATCACTAAGCCTGGTACGAAGGTGGACGATTCCTTGCCCATCACAGTAAAAAACAAACCAAAGTACGTTAGCCGCGGTGGGTTGAAACTGGAAGGCGCTCTAAAAGCATTCCCGGTGAAAGCCGAAGGTAAGATTTGTCTGGATATTGGCTCCTCAACCGGAGGCTTTACTGACTGCCTTTTACAGAACGGAGCCCTCCGCGTACACGCGGTGGATGTCGGCACGAACCAACTGGTCTGGAAACTCCGTAATGACCCCCGAGTCATTGTAAAGGAGCAATTCAACGCTCGCTATATGACCCCTGCAGACCTTGGCGAAAAGGTGCAGCTCATCGTCAGTGATGTATCCTTCATCTCGCTGACAAAAATCCTGCCGGCGGCCTATGATTGCTTGGAAGAAGGCGGTGATTTGCTCGTGCTTATCAAGCCTCAGTTTGAACTACAGCCGGAGGATATCGGCCCCGGCGGCATTGTACGGGATTCAGCCCTCCACCAAAGAGCCGTAGACAAAATACACGACTTCGTAGTAAACGAACTTCACCGCGAATGGATGGGGGTGGCGGACTCCCCTATCACCGGCATGGAAGGAAACAAGGAGTTTCTGGCTTGGCTGCGATAAACGAACACGGCACTCAGGCGAAGAACCTGAGTGCGGCCTCGTGAATGAGCGGTACAGTATCCTGCACGCTGATATACGTAGAATCCAGCTTCAGATGAGCGCTCTCCTCATACAGGGGGGCGCGCTCTTTGTTCAAGCGGGTAAGAATCTCAAACCTATCCGGAGATTGAAGCAAAGGCCTATTCTGGCTGCGTGATGTGCGCTCCAGCAGAACCGGCACCTCCACATTGAACCACACGGTAAATCCCATCCGGCGCAGGATTTCACGGTTTTCCGGTCTCAGCACGATACCGCCACCGGTAGAAATGATAACGGAGCCCTTCCCCTCATTGATGGAAGCTTCAATGTAACGCAATAAAGCCGTCTCAAGCGCGCGAAAGTGTTTTTCACCCTTCTCTCTGAAAATTTCCGGTATACTTTTACCAATCTGCTCCTCAATGATAGAATCCATATCAATGAGCTTCAGACCGGTCATTTTACTGAGCTCCTTGCCGATAGTAGTCTTCCCGCTCCCCATCAGACCAATAAGTATGATGGGGCGACCTTTCGTATCTATGGGCATGCAAGGCTCCATGGCTTAAGTTGTCAGAAAAAATCAGGTTCTATATTATCACTCAGTAGCTTTCGCAAATATCTGAAGCAGAGCCGCACTTATCTGCCACAGCAATGCCTTTTTCGATTGCTTTAATCTTTTGAAAGAAGACTACCTTAGGCGGGCTCAGTTTATCAGATTTTTTGTGACTTGACAAGACTGTAGTGCTTGAAATCCGTTCTGCTATATGCTACACTCCCTGCCAGATGAGAGAGGAAATACCCAGAAACGAAGATGTCATTTTTGACCAACAGACAGCCAAGGTCAAAAATCACCAGAAAAATGCGGCCCGCCGTCAGGTTCGCCCTCTGGTTATCATCTCTTGGTACCTACTGGCTCTCATTGCCATTTGCCTCTGGACGCTGAGCCTCTTCGGTGTTATTTCGCTTCCCTTCTAAGGGCCTTTCTCTGAGAATCAAAGAGTGATGGGTACCGCCCATGCCCGCTACTGAGCATCAGGGCATATGCGTTGTCGTGTATGTAGTGGTACCCGGCTTCATCTCGCATGCGCCCATCAAAGCAGATGTTCACGTCTGCTTCAGAACAATCGTTCCAGCGCCCACCCAGAACCGCGATGTAGTCATGGCCGGATAAGGAGTTCTCTACGTAAGCATTCCCCCACCAGTAAACGCTTTCCGGCCTCTCTGGCGAACAACTACGGTCTGAAGCATCCAGCGTGATGAGGAAAACTCTGCCATCCTCAGGAGATAAATGGCGGGCAGTTCGCAGTGCTGAACCAGCCCCCATACTGTGACCAATCAGAATGACATCCGCCCTAGAACTTCTACGGCGAAAGGCAGCAATCCGCGCTGCCAGCTGAGCAGCTCCCTGCTCCACATCCGCCGGCACTCCAAGGTGCCAATGATAATAGGCGCGGACTTCCCGCTGGCTCAACTTCGGCACGAGACCCATCATATGGGGAACAATCCCACTGATTTCATCCCCGAGGCCACCAATAAAAATGACCGCTGCACTGCCTGCAGCAGCTTCTGCCAACTCAACTTGCGGGATAATACGCACCGCTGCTTCACTACCGGGAACAGAAGCTGGCTGCTCAGCCTGAAGAGCTGAGCAGCCTATCACAAAAAACAAAGCAGATAATGCTTTAGCGAGCACGGCGCAGGGGCATTACGGGGTGCTGCGGAGCAAGAGCGGGAAGCTCGGGAGCGTCAGCGGGCTTCTCAACCTTCTCAATCTTGGTTACAGGGCGGAAAGGAGTCATGCAGCAACCAATCTCACCATAGTAGTGATCCTGAGTCATAGCCACGGTATCACCGGGGTTCAGCGTGGAAATGAGAGCCTTCACGGAGTCATCCTGACCGGGAACTTCATTGCGCACGTCAATCATGATAACGGAGCCCACCTCAGCCTTGTCATCACCGTACTTGCCGGGGCAGCTGTAATTATCGTTGCGAAGCACACGGAACACGGCAACCTTGGCGCCGTGATCGCAGCGGTCAGGGCACAGAGCAGTGCGGTGCATACAGGGGCGCTCCTGAGTGCCGGTGTAAACGGCAACAACGGAGTTGGTGGCCAGAAGCTCAGCATTCTCAGGCATGGGAGCAGCGAACAGAGAGGGAGCTACAAGAGCAGCAACGGCAACGATATGATTTACTAATTTCATATGTGTGTATGTGGTTATTATGGTTTGTGTTTGCGGTTAGACGTATGGTAGAAGAGTTTTGTTCAAAAAAAAATCAGATTTTTTTCAAAAGACAGCAAAAGCCCCCTGCTCCACAGCCATGGTGAGGCAGAAGACGATACGCGGGAAACTCACAAAGAGTTGAACGATAGGAAGCGAGGGATGGCACCTCCACAGCCTCCCAGCCCGGAACGCGGCGAAGGATATAACTCATCACCTTTTCATTCTCATCCGGGTCATAGGTACAGGTGGAGTACAAAATATATCCACTGGGAGCCACGCACTGTACAGCAGCCAGCATGATACCCTTCTGGCGCTTGGCATTGCCATTCACCATTTGGGCACCCAAGCAGCCGGGATTGCGTATACCTTTACACAACAACGACTGGCCACTGCATGGAGCATCTACTAGCACAAGATTGAAAAGCCTACCATCTGCAGCCCACTGGTCAGGACGCAACCCGGTTACTTCCACATTCGGTACACCACAGAGGGTCATATTCTGCCGCAGGATACCGCGGCGGGAGGCGTTCACCTCATTAGCCGTGTGAGAAACGGGAAGATAACGAGCAGCCATGAGCATGCTCTTACCGCCGGGAGCCGCGCATAAATCCAGACTTGCCTCCGGCGCCGGCACAACTGCCAAAGCTGCGGATTCCCAGCAGGACGACAAATCCAGCGAGTAGTACAGGCCACGAGCATAATCCTCATGGGCAGTCGGGCGCTCGCCTGCTGCGGGCACGTACACACGCGGAGGCAGCCAGTCATGCCCACTCATATCCTCACAAACGAAAGGCGGAACGTAGCCTTCCGGTGCCAAAGGAGAAAGCACCACAGCTTGTCGGGATGAAGTACCGGCGCGCATGGCCGCGATGAGACTGCTGGCAGCAGCCTCATTCAGCTCCAAACGAGCGCAAAGCCTAAGCTCTGCTTTGGTGGCAGGTTCCGACACGTTGAGTCAGGATGCAGATAAGAGAAAGCGTCAGCTATCTTCGTTGTTGGCAATGCTCAGAGCCAATCTTGCAGCACCAATGATACCGGCATCATTACTAAACATTGCAGGAAGAATCTTAATCTTCTCGTAATGAGGCGGATATATCTGAGCTTTCAGGTACTTACGAGTCGGCCCGAAAAGTAAATCGCCGGCCTTAGCCACACCGCCGCCGATAATGAAAGCCTCCGGGTTCAAGATGTAATGGCAGTTCATCAAGCAAGCAGCAAGCTTCCTGCCGATGTCATCCCAAAGGGCAAGAGCCACGGGGCACCCGGCCTTGGCGGCATTCTCCAAATCAATGGGGCCGCAATTCTCCAGCGAGCGGGGCTGGCCGTCTGCAGCATACGCAGCCTGAGCTTCTGCCGTGATTTCACGGTGGCCAATGTAATCCTCAATGGCACCCTGATTACCATAGTAACCGATGCGGCCCTTGTAATCAATAGTCATCTGCCCGAGCTCACCGGCGGCACTCAGATGGCCTCGCACAAAGTGACCATTGGCAATGACACCGGAGCCGATGCCTGTACCGAGAGTCAGGCACACCAAATCATTCATGCCACGGCCGGCACCAAGCTTCCATTCGGCATAAGCCATACAGTTGGCATCATTATCCACAGCAGCAGGCAGTCCGGTAGCCTCACTAAGGATATCACGGATGTGGATATCATACCAACCGGGCACGTTCGTGAGAGAATCCACAATACCGGCTTTATGGTCAACAAATCCGGGAAGCCCCATACCCACGGCTTTTACCGCCGGATACAGCTCCATGATGGAGCGCAGACGCTTACCGATTTCCTCCACGATGCAATCCGGAGACTCATAGTCCCCTGTTTGCATGGGCAACCCCTTGTAGATAATTTCTGTCCCCTGCACTACCGCAAACTTGATGGTCGTGCCACCCATATCCACGCCGATAGAAAGTTCCTGTGCTGACATACGGGGATTATAACACGTTTCCCCTACACATAAAAGCCCAAAATGGCAAAAAGTGGAAAAAATCCGGCCTTATTGTGCTTGGAACTTACGCGTGAGCTCATTCAGCGAGATGGGTACCATGGTGGGCTTACCCGCCGGGGTGCAATACGGGATCTCACAATTCAGCAAATCATTCAGCAATGGCAAAGGTGCCTGAAGCCACGGGCGCAAATCCTCCTTAGCCGCATACTGGCGAGCCAACTGCATCGCATAGGGTTCAAAGGGATTACGCGAGCGTTTGAGACGCTGTTCTCCAGCAGAAAAAGTCCGGATAAGCTCGTGCACAAACTCATCTACCCTAGGCAAGCTGAGCATCATAGGCACGCCGTCAATACGCAGAGTGCGCTGGCCAAAGTGGGATATGCGGAAGCCGGCTTTCTCCAGCTGGCGGCTCACCTCCAGCGCCACGCCTACATCACGCGCGTCCAAATCCAACATGACAGATTGCAACAGGCGTTGCGAATGCAGAGGGCGCTCATGCCCGGCAAGCAGACGCTCAAAAAGAATGCGCTCGCGTGCCGCCCTCGGAGAAAGAAGCACAAGCCCTTCCGTATTCTCAAACAACAAGTAACGGCCACCACATACGCCTATATAGCGAAACTTGTTCGTACGCGGCGAAGTATTCTCGTACGGAGGCGGTTCCGATGGAGCCTCACGCTCCACAGGAAGAGGCTCACCACGCTCAGCAATGACAGGAGCCGGTGAAACCGCAACCTCTTCACGGGTCGCAGGAGGAGAAACGGGAGAAACCGGAGGAGACGAAAGCCCCAGCTCCTTTTGCACAGGCGTCAGCACCGGTGTCAACACGAGTGCCGGACAAACAGGCGCCTCCGGAGCCTTCTCTTTCACCCGTTCAAGCGGCTGCTTTTTCTCCACCGGCAAAGGTGCCGGTTGCTCAAGAACAGGGGCAGGACGAAGAATTGTCGTTGCTGGTCTCACCGGCTCTGGCATCACCGGCTCTGGAGTACGCGGAGGCGCGGGTGCCTCCACCGTAACACCGCGAGCATGCTCCGCCAAGGTACCGGCTACAGCATCAAGAATACTATTAGTTATATCTGAAGGGCGCAGGAAGCGCACTTCCTTCTTGGCTGGATGCACATTCACATCCACCAGCGCGGGATCCACTTCCAGATACAGGAAGAGAGCCGGGTGCAGGCCCGTGGGGAAACCGCCATAACCATCCCGAATGGCACGTGCCACAATCTTATCCTCAATCGGGCGGGTATTGAGGAACACGAACTGCATGCGCCTGTTCCTGCGAGCTTCACTCAGAGGCATGAGAAAACCGCTCACGTGAATACCCGGACCAAGCTGAGGCTTAATGCGAAGGAGCTTTTCAGCCACTTCACGCCCGGCGAAATCAGCTATTCGCTGGCGAAGGTCAGCCGTACCGGGCCAGTCAAACACGAGTTGCCCATCTCTCACGTATACAAAGCGCAGCGCCGGATACGCCAAAGCATGAAGCTTAATTTCATGCTCAATATGCCCGGCCTCCGTTTCATTACTCTTCAGGAACTTGCGGCGAACGGGCGTATTAAAAAAAAGGTTACTGACAGAGATATCCGTTCCGGGAGCACAGCCGGCATTGGACGGCTCTTCCATCACGCCGCCGCAGCAAGTAATAAGGGTGCCTTCCACATCCTCCTCACGGCGAGTTGTAATACGAAGCTCCGCAATGGATGCAATACTGGGTATAGCCTCTCCTCGGAAGCCGAGCTTATCAATGCAGGAGAGGTCATCAAAATTCACGAGCTTACTGGTGGCATGGCGCTCCAAGCACATGGCAGCATCCGCCCGGCTCATTCCGCAACCATTATCAGTCACCCTGATAAGGGAAATACCGCCGCGCACAATTTCCACGCGAATCATCGTGGCGCCGGCATCAATACTATTCTCGATGAGTTCTTTCACCACGGAGGCAGGACGCTCCACCACCTCACCGGCCGCCACTTGGCTGGCCAGCACATCACTCATGCGGTGTATTATCTGTTCTGTTGGCTTATCCTCCATGCTACGTACGGGAGTAATAGTAACACCTCAGCGCAAGGACGTCAACTCTGCATACCGCCCGTAATGTGACTGCATGTCAAAATGACTTGACATAATCTTGACAACATCAATGCAAGTAGGCAGAATACAGGTCACAAATCTGACGAGACTATGCTTCTTTCCATCACACAATACGGAAATCCTGTTCTTCGCGCTGTGAGTGCACCTGTTGAGCACGTAGACGAGGCTATTCACGCCCTTGCCGCAAACATGATTGAAACCATGTATGCAGCTAATGGTGTAGGCCTTGCTGCCCCTCAAGTGGGAGAAAACATCCGCCTTGTTGTCATCGACATCCCCGAGGACGAAGATGAAGAGGCTAATCCCGAGGAGCAAATGGCCACGATTAACGGTGAGCTTCGCAATATCCGTGAAATCATGCCCCTTGTGTTCATCAACCCCGTCATTGAGCCGTACGGCAACCAGAGCCTTTGCACGGAAGGCTGCCTGAGCGTGCGTAACATCCGCGCAAATGTGGCTCGCCCGGAGAGAGTGAAAGCCACCCTGCCTCAGCTGGATGGCAGCGTGATGGAGATTGATTGCGGCGGCCTGCTGGCACGTTGTCTGCAGCACGAGTGCGACCACTTAGAGGGCTTCCTCTTTACAGACCGCACCTCCTCAGCTGTAAAACTGACGCTGGCTAAAAAGCTTAAGCGCCTCGCCAAAGAAGGCTAAACCAGAGAGCTTTCAGCATACTGGCGTAAACAGCCCGGCGCGGTATCTTAACTCGCCCATCTTCCGGCCTTGCTCTACGGAGCAAGGCTATTGTTTTTTTACCAATGAGCGCCGGAAGCATACTGGCAAAACGAAGCCGCATACTCCGCAAGCGGCGGCAATAATCCAGCCCATCGTTCATGTAATACTCCGCACGGTTCAACCACTTACCACGCTCGGAGCACAGATAGGCACGCCCGCGAGCTTCATCCTCCTGCTCATCTCGCAGAATATTGATAAGCTGCAGGCCTCGGCCAAAACGAATGCCGGCCTCTGTCATATCCCCTTGCATGGCAGGGGCGCAAAAACGTTCTCCCATGGCAGCATAGCCCAAATCTGTCCAGAATTCTCCCACACAGCCGGCCACGCGGTAAGTATAGAGCACAGTATCCTCATCCCTCTCCACGGCTGTGCGATTTCGGAAGTAAGTGATATCCCACAGCTGCCCTTCAATAATCGTATGCAGCACCTTCCGGATGCAGGCCTGCTGTTCCGCCGGGAATGAATCCAGCGCTTTCAGACATTCTCCGAATGAACGCAGAAGTGTTCGCTCAGATTCCGAGGGCTGCGCAGCTGCCATATCCCCGGAAAGCAATCCAAGGAGCTCTTGCGTCTCTTCGGCAGTAGCCGTTCCTGCTATGCTCCTGCCCATTCCACGAAGCACGGATTCCCTCAGAGCACTCTCTGAGGTAGACGTATCCGCCACGCTATCCGTGGCACGCGCCAGCAAATAGCCCAGAGCCACCCCGGGACGCATCTCCACCGGAAGCCAGTATATCGTGAGATAAAACGAGCGCGACACCGCCTTGAGCAACTCGCCTGTGAGGTCTATTCCCCGCTTCATGTGGCTCATTATGCACCACTTTTCCGCTTCTGACAAGGTAAATATGTTGCTCATTCAAGCCTCAGCCCTTGCCACAGGCCGCTTTTTGCTTGCAATCATACCTCAAATGAGCTATATAAGAGAAAGATATAACATATTGGCATGAAATCGGCGTTGTACTCACTTTTGATATTTTGTGGCGGACTCGTTTCGGCTGCCCAGTCCGGCGTGACTGTGGAGCTGCGAAGCTGCCGCACAGAGTACCGCACTCATGCTAGGTCTACAGCGCCGGGGCTGGTATGCACTTTGGAACTCATACCGCCGCCCGGTATGTACATGTGTGAAAGCGCAAGCCTGACCGGCGTCATTCGCATAAAAGACAGCCGAGGCGGTGTACGCTTAGCGGATAGGCGCAGTCTGGATATTTCAGCAAATAACCGGGCCTTCACCACATTTACTTCATCTCACAGGCCATCCGGCAGCAAAATAGAACTGGATGGGGAGCTTGTTGTCACAGTCGCGGATAACCGGATAGTGCACCCTTCCATCAATGTCAATCTTCTGGAGGCAGGAGAATACCAACTCGGGGAAATTAAACTCCGGGTTAATCCGTCCTCCGTGAACAGAACCCGGGCCAACCGGGAACGAGGCAAACTCCGTAGAGCGGATCTCACCCTTACTAGCTCAAATGGGAACATCATACGCCGCGTAGAGCGTATCTGGAAAGGCGAGAACGGTGAGGAATTCACCCAGCCGGTGGAAATCACCACAGTAGGAAGACCGTCTGAGGGATGCGTATCCCTGTCCCTGTGGGATACTGATGAGAGCGAGACCCTGCGCATCGTCACCGTTCGGAATCCCCGCAGAGAGAACGTCAACTTCCGCCTGAATGTTTCACTTGGAGAAGTTACGACAAGATAAACGACACCGGAATCATGAGATACCTTACCATTCTTACCTCACTTCTGCTGGCACATACACTACCGGCAGCGGAACAGGCTGCAACAATTCCCCCGGTGAAGGTTTCCCCACAGAGCGTGGAGTGTTTTTACCCCGCTGATGAAACGGATGCCGTGCTGTGCACAATCCGCCTGCACCTCACGCCGGCACAAGGCCACTTTATCCGCATCCGCGCCACAGAGGCAGCGCCTCAGCTCCCTCTCATCGCTCGAGATGCCAAGGGGAATGAGCTGCACGGCAGCTTCAGCGAATGGGAAATTTGTTTTGACGACTCCGAATCCAACTGCATTATCGCAGTCTATAACTTCAAGGCGAGGCCACAGGGTGGTTACATGGTAGTGGATTCACAGGTAGATATCCCGGTTTCATCAGGACGCACTGAGCACGAACCGCAGATTATCTCCACCAGCGAGCCCTCCACCGTAACAGTTAACGGACACGTCTTTAAGATAACCCCTGCGGAATCCGGCGCTGAGGATCCGGAACACACGGTTCTACATATTGAGTACGCCAACAATGCTGACATCGCAGAAATCGTCCTGAACGCAGAAGACGGCTCTCCTTTGCCCACCACGATTGTGGATGGATACTACAATTCAGAAAATCAGCACTCGCAAGCCACTTACGTTATTCAGCACAAGGCTGAAAAACTTCAGTTTGTTCTTCGCTCATACACAAATTGCGAGAGAACCGCCTCACCGGTACGCTTCAGGGCCACTATAGGCCGCTGATAATGGTCTAACGAAAAAAATAGCTCGACATTTTAAGCTTTCTGCGGTAGAATAAGCGGCGTATGAATCCTCCTCCCGCCATCGCCATAGACGGCCCGGCCGCATCCGGTAAATCAACCGTAGCAAAGCTGATTGCCCGGGAACTGGGCTATACTTTCATTAATACCGGTGCCATGTATCGTGCCGTAACATGGTACACCCTGAAGCAGGGTGTAAACCCGGCGGATGTGGACGCGGTACGTGCTCTGCTGCCGGGCATTCCGCTTGCATTCGGTAAGGACGGAGCAAACTCCACCGTCATGTGTGAAGGAAAGGTTCTGAGTGATGAGCTGACGGAGACAGAGGTAAACAATAATGTATCCGCAATCGCTGCCATTCCGGAGGTGCGTGCACTGCTGGTAGAAAAACAGCGCGAGTACAACAGCTCTGAGCCCGTAGTGATGGAAGGCCGTGATATTGGCACGGTCGTATTCCCGAACACGCGTTTCAAGTACTTCGTGACAGCTTCCGAAGAGGTGCGCGCTGCAAGGCGTGCTGCTCAGGGACTTACGGACTCCATCGCAGAGCGTGATCGCAAGGACTCCGCCCGCGCCTGCGCTCCCCTCGTCATGGCTGAGGATGCCACACTGGTGGACACCTCTGAGCTGACGATTGAGCAAGTGGTGGCAAAAGTTGTGGCAGACATCAAAAGCAAACTTTGATAAGAAAGGGCTCCTGACATGGAATACAAAATGAACCCCATTTACTTTTTCGTTATCACTATGGCCAAAGCAGCGGCCAAGAGTCTGTTTGACGTTAAAGTAATCAACAGAGAGAAACTCATTGAGCAAGGCCCCTGCATCTACGTGGCGAACCACCAGAGCTTTCTGGACCCGCCTATGATTGGCCAGCTTTTTGAGCGTCAGGTGTATTACCTTGCTCGTAAGACTCTGTTGAACCACCCAATCATGAACTTTGCTCTTCCGTACTGCAATGTGGTACCCATTGATCAGGAAAGACCGGATCCCGGCAGCATTCTAAAAGTTCTGCGCCTTGTGCGTCAGGGTGAGAGCATCGTCATTTTCCCTGAGGGCTCTCGCTGTGAGGATGGCCAGATTCATGATGCCATGCCGGGCATCGGCCTTATTCTCGGCCGCTTGGCAGGTGTTCCGGTGCAGCCTATCCGCATTGAAGGTGCGTATGACTGCTTGCCGCCCCACAGAAGCAAGCTGAAGCTGCACCCCATTACGCTGAGCATTGGTGATCCCATCCCCTTCACCAAAGAAGAGCTCAAGGCCCGAAGCCGTGAGAGCCAGCTGGCTATCGGCAAAAAAATTATGGATGCCATTAAGGCGCTTCCCCTTGAAGCCTGATATCGGGCACATACATGCTCAACGCGCTTCGCTTAAGACACTTCAGGTGCTATCAGGCCCTCAACTGGCAAATACCAGCTGAGGGCGCGTTGATTCTTGGTGAAAACGCCCGGGGTAAAACCAGCTTGCTGGAGGCCATCTGCTTTGCTCTGACTCTGCACAGCCCCCGAGCCTCCAAAATGGACAAGCTGGTGACTCACGGGGAGAATAATTTCGGCATATCCCTGAGCACGGATGAGGGGCCTCGCCGCCTCGTGTGGGAGCAAAGAAAGCTCGGCATGCAAGTGAATGGCGCCCCTCGCAAGGACTATAATGAGTATCTCGCAGATGCGCCGCCCGTCGTCTGGCTAGGTAATGGCGATATCTCCTTAGTGACAGGAGGTGCGGACGAGCGTCGGCACTATCTGGACTTCCTCGGTGCTCAATGGCACCCGGCCTATCGCGCCGCCCTGAGAGAATACCGGAAAGCCCTCAAGAGCCGCAATCTGCTGCTGCGCAATCCTCGCCGCAATCGCGCCACGCTGCAGAGTTACGCGGTACTGCTCAGCAGACACGGAGAAATCATCACAGACCTTCGGCGCCAGCTCATAGCCCTCCTGCAGCCTCATATCTGCGACTACCATGCTCGGATATCCTCAGGCCGCGAAGAGGTACAGCTTTATTACCGCCCGTCAACGGATAAGCCCTTACTTACAGCTCTGGAAGAGGTGCTTGAAGCAGACGAACGGGCCGGATTCACCACCGTGGGACCGCATCGTGATGACTTCAACCTGCTGATAGCGGGTAAGGCTGCGGCTGATTTTGCCTCTGAAGGACAACAGCGCACTCTTGCTACGGCTCTGGTAATGGCCCAAGCGGGTTTGTTACAAGTCGAGACCGGTCAGGCACCAGCACTGCTGATAGATGACATTTTCGGAGAGCTTGATCCGGCGCGACGAAAAGCATTGCTGTCTCTCTTGCCGCCGGATTCTCAGGTGTTCATCACCACAACCCATCTTGACTGGCTGGGCGGGGACACGCCGCCCCTGCCCGTCATCCACATCAACGATATCGCGGGCAGGTGAATCACTTCATCTTGCGAGCCAGCAACCCGGCACCCACAACCGCCAGACCACCGGTAAGGAACACAAGCTGAGGGCCACCTGTGCTCGTCCATATAATACCGCCCACAATACCATAGGCAATGGAAGCAACATGATTGATGGCGATTCCTGTATAAATGCAGGGCGTGATATCACTCTTACGCTCCCCGCATATTCTAGCGATATAAGTGGTGCGGGCCATTCCCATCGCAAACAGAAGCTTATCAAGAATAAAACAGCAACCTACCACCGCCACGGCCCAATGCGCAGGCAGTAAATCAGGAGCAAATGCATAGGCTAGACAGAGTACGGAAAGAGCCATGCTGTCAAAGATAGTCACGCGTTTCTCGCCATAGCGCTTGATACTCCAACCAATAAGAGGCTGCGTGAAGAGCCCTATAACCCCGGCACAAAGCACAATCATAGCCACACGGCCGGGCGGCTGCTGGAGAGTGTTCACCAACAACCAGTAACCAAAGGTCATATAAAGCTGTTTCCGGATACCATGCAGCGTTTCTATGCCATAATACACGGCGTATTCCTTGCGCAGAATGAAATTCTCGCGGAAGCTCTTACGCTTCGGGAACTGCGGGGCACGCACGCAGAACAGCAATGCTGCAGCCACGATAAAAATGACCACCACCAGCACGTAATCCACCGCAAAGCTGCTGTTAAACTGCCACTTGAGCGCATGACCCACGAGACCTTCCTTTGTCTCCTCCTCAAACAATACCTCATACGAAGGATTGTAAACAACCTCCTGTACGTCTGTAATACCGTACTTTGAAAGATCAATTGTTGCCATAGTTTTAATTCTTATTAATTTAACACATTGCTTAAATTCTCTCGTTATTCACTACCCTGCTAACGACAAACCGCCTCGGTCTATTGTCTGCGGGCAGGCATTTGTCCCCAAAAAGAACAAATACGGTGCAAATGTAAGAAAATATTTCGGACTGTGAAAGTTTTGACACAACTTTTATTAAAAAAACTTAATAAATATTTCCCTTTATCAAATAATTGTGCTATCTTTGCAATTTGATTAACCATACCCTTTTGCGGCGGTAACTTTTGGATATCAAGAGGTTTCAACGCCGAGAGGCACTCGGGAAATGAGAGAGTTTGCAAGGGTGACAGTTAGAAAAATTATTTTAATAAAA
>CALABM010000066.1 GCA_937885815.1 uncultured Verrucomicrobiales bacterium
CTTACCGGCACCCACCAAGGCATTGCGGTTGCGCTCGTGGAGCACCAGCGGCGCCGAGAGGAGGGTGGTCAGTTCGAAGAAGAGGTAGAGGGTGATGAAATCCGCCGCCAAGGCCGTACCCAGCAGCGCCGGCACCCAGTTCACCTGCTCACCCGCCTGCCACAGGCGCACCCACGAAGCCAGCGGCAACGCAGCCACCACCACAGCGAGGATTGCCCAGGCTGTAGACACCGCAGCACGACGCGCCGCACGCTTCTGCGGACGCACATGCTTGCGCAGCGTCATCTCATCATCTCTCTTCTTACGGTATTTGCCACCCATATTATTCAACAACTTTACCACAGGAATCCGCTTTGGCAAGCTAATTTGGGCGATTTTTCACAACATTGTGCGCATTTAGCCTTGAAAATCGGGGATTTTACGTTAAAATACGCCGCACGAATTATTGCAGTACGCAATTTTCATTCCAAAACCTTCAACCACATAACTAATAGTAACTATGGCTAAACTCACTGTACGTGACCTCGACGTTGCCGGTAAGGAAGTCCTCATGCGCGTGGACTTCAACGTTCCCATGAAGGATGGTGCTATCACGAACGATGCTCGCATCGTTGCTGCTCTGCCCACCATCAAGTACCTCCTGGAGAAGGGTGCCCGCTTGGTGCTCTGCTCTCACCTGGGCCGCCCCGAGGGTACCGGCTATCAGGCTGAGTTCTCCCTGAAGGCTGCTGCCGAGTGCCTTTCCGGCCATCTGGGCAAGCCCGTTGCATTCGTTCCCGAGACCATCGGTGAGGCTGCCACTGCCGCCCGTGCCGCTCTGCAGGACGGTGATGTGATGCTGCTGGACAATGTTCGCTTTGACAAGAAGGAGAAGAAGAACGATGCTGAGTTCGCCAAGGCTCTGCTTGGTAACGCCACTCTGTACGTGAACGACGCCTTCGGTTCCGCTCACCGTGCCCACGCCTCCACTGAGGGTGTGACCCACTTCGCTGAGAAGTCCGCCATGGGCTTCCTCATTGAGCACGAGCTCGAGTACCTTGAGGGTAAGCTTGAGTCTCCCGAGCAGCCCTTCGTTGTTATCATGGGCGGTGCTAAGGTTTCCGACAAGATTCAGGTGCTCTCCAAGCTCATGGAGAAGAGCCAGACCTTCATCATCGGCGGTGCTATGGCCAACACCTTCCTTGCTGCTCAGGGCAAGAACGTGGGTAATTCCAAGATTGAGGCTGATAAGCTTGATCTCGCTAACCAGATTCTGGCAGACGCCGCTGCTAAGGGCGTGAAGTTCATCCTTCCCGCTGACACCCGCTATACCTTCAAGTTCGAAGAGGGTGCCGAGACCTTCTGCACTGCTCCCTGGGCTGAGGGCGGCGAGGTTCCCGAGGGTGGCATGGGCATCGACATCGGTGACAAGGCCATCGAGGAAATGTGCTCCATCATCAAGGAGGCCAAGACTGTGCTCTGGAACGGCCCGCTGGGCGTGTTCGAGCTGGACTCCTTCTCCAAGGGCACCAAGGCCATCGCTGAGTGTCTGGCTGAGAGCGATTGCATCTCCATCGTTGGCGGTGGTGACTCTGTGACCGCTGCTAAGAAGTTCAAGGTAGCTGACAAGCTCTCCTTCTGCTCCACCGGTGGTGGTGCTTCTCTGGAGCTGCTTGAGGGCAAGATTCTGCCCGGCATCGGCTCCCTGAGCGAGAAGTAATACTTTTTGCACCAAGCAATTTCAAAAAAGGCGGAGCGTGAAAGCGCTCCGCCTTTAGTCATATCTTGGAAATCAACTTGGGGGGGGCATGACATTTAGCCACACTCACAGCAGAGTTTAACACAAGGGGTTGACAAGTGCGATAAAATGTAAGCAGTAATCCACGAGAGCCTATGGCTATTCACACATCCATCAGCAGCATTATCGGCGGCACCCCCTTGCTGGAGCCTGTCAATTACAATCGCGAGCATCAGTTGCAGGCACGCCTGCTTGTGAAGCTCGAATACCTGAATCCCACGGGCTCCGTTAAAGACAGAGCGGCCCTCGCCATTATCAATGATGCAGAGTCCACAGGTAGACTCCGCCCCGGCGGTACAATTATTGAGCCCACCAGCGGTAATACCGGAATTGGCCTAGCCGCCTTGGCCGCCGCTCGCGGTTACCGAGCCATCATGGTAATGCCGGAAAGCATGAGCGTGGAGCGCCGCAACATCCTGAAAGCTTACGGCGCAGAAATTGTACTTACACCTGCGCCGGAGGGCATGACAGGAGCTGTTCAAAAGGCGGAGGAACTGCGTGAGTCCATTCCGGGGGCCATCGTGGCAGGACAATTCGAGAATCCGGCTAATGCAGCCGCCCACATCGCGTCAACTGGCCCGGAAATCTGGGCAGATACCGAAGGTGCTGTCAATGCTGTCGTCATCGGCATCGGCACAGGTGGCACCATTACCGGCACCGGCAAGTACCTCAAAGAGAAAAATCCTGCGACCCGAATCATTGGCGTAGAGCCGGCGGCATCCCCCCTGCTGAGCGGAGGAACGCCCGGACCGCATGCCATTCAGGGTATCGGTGCTAATTTCATTCCACCTGTGCTGGATATGGGCGTGTGTGATGAGGTTATACCTGTGGATAATGAGGCGCCCTTCACAGCCGCGAAAGAACTTGCCCAAAAAGACGGCGTACTCGTTGGCATATCCTCCGGCGCTGCATTGTATGCTGCCACTCAGGTTGCAAAACGCCCGGAGATGGCAGGTAAGACCATCGTAGTGATTCTGCCCGACAGCGCAGACCGTTATTACTCCACCCCCCTTTTCGGATAATGAACACAGCAAACTATCATCTTTATCTTGTTACGGACGAAATTGAGCGCTGCAAACTCGGCCTCGTAGAAACCGTGAAGCGTGCCGTTGAAGGAGGCGTCACCATCGTACAGTACCGCTCTGAAAAGCTTAATCACGAGCAACAGAAAGAGCAAGTCTTACCCCTGCAGGCCTATCTGCGCAGCGTAAGCGTCCCCCTTATCATCAATGATAACGTGCAACTGGCTGTGGAGATTGATGCCGATGGCATCCACATCGGCCAGCAAGATATGCCCGTCCCTGAAGCCCGCGCGCTCATTGGGCCGGATAAGATACTGGGCCTCACCGTCACCACTCCGGAAGAAATGGCGGCAGTGGATACCGCCCTTGTGGATTACTTGGGCTGCGGCCCGGTGTTTCCCACTATCACGAAAGACGATGCCCCACCGGCGATGGGCGTTGAAGGTTGGGCCGAACTGGCACGTATGAGCCCCCTGCCCGTGGTGGCCATCGGCGGCCTGAACCGTGAACGCACTGCAGCCATTCGTGCAACCGGCCTCGCCGCAGGCGTGGCAGTCGTGTCGTACATCTGCGCTTCCGACAACCCCACACAAGCAGCACAAGAACTCACATGAAAAACTTTTCAATTATAGCCGCGGAAGTACTCAGTACACTTCGAGAGCGCCGCCCGCTCATCCTCAGCCTCACAAATAACGTCGTGCAAAGCATTACGGCAAATATGCTGCTCGCTGTTGGCGGTGTACCCGTCATGCTGACTCACGAACAGGAGATTCGCGAGCTGCTGAACAGCTGCGCGAATGGTATGCTTGTCAATGTAGGCACACTTTCAGAGCAGCAGGCGCAAACCATGCGCACCGCGGTGAAAGATGCACAGGCGGCGAATATACCATGGGTGCTAGACCCCGTAGCCGTGGGGCTTCTGAGTTTCCGTACTTCCGTATGCCGAGAACTACTGCTCACTCCGCCTGCTATGATTCGAGGGAATGCTTCGGAAATCATAGCTCTTGCAGGCGCCCAAGGTGCTTTGTGCCGAGGAGTGGAAAGCACCGCAGAAAGCGCTGACGCCGTGACAGCTGCTCAGGCGCTTGCTCAGCGAACCGGCGCTGCCGTTCTCGTTACCGGAGAAACGGACTACGCCACAGATGGCGTCACCACCATCGCCTGCCATAACGGAGACGAAATCATGACTCGCGTTACCGGTGTTGGCTGCGCTATGGGAGCGCTTTCTGCTGCATGCATAGCATGTGCAGATACCGCGCTTCATGCGGCTGTAGCTACTGCTGCTATTCTGGGAATAGCAGGAGAAAAAGCAGCAGCGCGAGCTCCGTACCCGGGCACTTTTGCAGCTCTACTACTGGACGAACTTGCTGCATTAAGCCCGGATGATATAACAAAATATGCCAGACTGGAAAAGATAGCGTAATAACTGACGCCTATTTAGCTTGACTTAAATATTTTAATTGATAGTATATTAGAGAACATCTATCACTCTCACATTATGGCCACCATACGCCCCTTCGCCGCAGTGCGACCGCCTAAGCAGTACGCCGAGCAGGTTTCCAGCCTGCCGTACGATGTTATGAATCACGATGAAGCCTGCGCCATGGCCGCAGGGAATCCCTCTTCTTTCCTCCACATCTGCCGTGCTGATATCGATACCAGTGAGGAGCAAATTCATGATACAGTGACTTACGAGAAGAGCCGTGATAACCTTCAGGACTTCATCCGTAAAGGGTTCCTTCAGCGTGATGACGCCCCGTACTATTACATTTATCGCCAGATGATGTGGGGACGCGTGCAGACCGGCATTGTGGGCTGCGCCAGTGTGGATGAATACCTGAATAACACTATTCTCAAACACGAGCTCACCCGCAAAGAAAAGGAACTGGACCGCATCAACCACTTTGACACCTGCTCCTGCCAGACAGAACCCGTATTCCTTGCATACCGCAAGCATGAGGGCATATCTGCTGCTATTCGTGAGTGGATAAAGTTCCACAAACCGGAATATGAGTTCACTACAGATGATGGTGTCACCCACCTGCTCTGGCCGGTAACGGAACCTGAGGTCATCGAAAGCATTCGCAAGGGCTTCGAAGAAGTGCCAGCGCTCTACATCGCAGATGGCCACCATCGCACCGCCAGCAGTGCCGCTGTAAGCGCCAAGCGCCGAGAAGCTCACCCTGACTATACAGGTGAAGAAGAGTTCAATTACCTCATGGCCGTCACCTTCTGTGATGAAGACCTCTTCATTATGGACTACAACCGCGTGGTCATGGATTTGAATGGCATGACTCCAGAGCAGTTCATCGCAGCTATCTCTGAGAAGTTTACTGTTACCCCCGCCCCTGTCGGCACCCCTTACGCCCCGCGCCATAAGCATGAGTTCGGTATGTGCTTGGGTGGCACATGGTACAGCATCACCGCAAAAGATGGCAGCTTTGACGCTTCACACCCCATTGAGAGCTTAGATTGCGCCATTCTTCAGGCCAACTTGCTGGATCCCGTACTTGGAATCACAGATCCTCGCACAAGTGAGAGAATAGACTTCGTAGGCGGCATCCGCGGCCTTCAGGAGCTGGAGGCTCGCACCGGTTCCGGCGTGGCCTTCTCACTGTATCCTGTCACAATGGCAGATTTATTCCATGTGGCTGACAGCGGTGAAATCATGCCCCCCAAGTCCACTTGGTTTGAGCCGAAACTGCGCTCCGGCCTGTTCCTTCACGAAATCGAACGCTAAACAACCTTACTTATACCATCATGAAAATTCTCATTCCCACTAAGCTGGATAAAGCAGCTGCCGGTGCTCTGATTGCCGCCGGTTACGAGGTAGTACAAGATGACGCCACTCCCCTTACAGAGCTAGCAGCTGCGCACCCTGATGCTGCCGGTATGATTGTGCGCTCAGAAAAAGTTACTCCTGCCATTATAGATGCACTGCCCGGGCTTAAATGTGTTATCCGCGCCGGCGCCGGTTATGATAACATTGATTACGTCTATGCCCGCACCAAGGGGATCGATGTCATGAATACCCCCGGCGCGAACTCCAACGCTGTAGCGGAGGAAGTTATCGCCATGATTCTGGCAGCTTATCGTTACGTAGTACCGGCAGATGTCACCACACGCGCCGGCGAGTGGAACAAAAAGAAATACATGGGCCGCGAGCTCACCCGTAAGACGGTGGGTATTCTGGGCCTTGGCAACATCGGCCGTCTTCTCGTCAAACGTCTTCAGGGCTTCGAGTGCACAGTGTTGGGGTATGACCACTTCCTCTCCAAGCAGCGCGCTCTGAACATCGGCGCAACCCCCTCCACACTTGAAGAAATTTTCTCCACGGCTGATATCATTTCCATTCACGTACCGGGTGGTCCTTCCACAAAGAACATGATTAACGAGCGACTCATCAGCAGAATGAAAGATGGTGCTATGCTCGTAAACTGTGCTCGTTATGGAGTGGTGGATGAAGATGCTCTCCGCGCGGCTCGTGCAGCGGGCAAGAACATCATGTACTGCACGGATGTACACCCCAAGGATACTGCAGCCCAGCAGCCCAGCGCCGACGTGGCTGATATCCTCTTGCCGCACCTCGGAGCCAATACGAAGGAGGCTAATAAACTTGCCGCCATGCGCTCAGCTTCCCAGATGGAGGAATACTTTACTAATGGTGACACCTCGTGCGTTATCAATGCCGAGAAGCCCGCAAACATCAACCCTGCCCACCTTCAGCTTGCAGCCATGCTCGGCAAACTTTGTTACCAGGCAGGTGGAGCCAAGCCCATCCGCAAGATTGAGTGTACCTTCTACAACAATCTTCGCTCCTATCGCAAGTGGTTCACCCCGTGGATTCTTCAGGGTGCTGTGCCCGGCGCAGAACATGGCCTCATGCCCGCCGCAGCGGAGCAGAGCATGAGAGAACACGGTATCGTATTCAAAGCCCGCGAGCCTATGGATGACAAGCTCTATGATGATGCCCTTACTCTGGACATCTACATGGAAGAAAACGGCGAGCAGATAAAGACCAGCGTACGCGGTATGGTCGTGGATGGGGAGCCGGTAGTCTCCCGCATCAACAACTTTGACCACCTGTACGCCTCCCTTGCAGGTCACACACTCGTGCTGCGCTATCAGGACCGCCCCGGTGTCATCGCTACTATAAGCCAAATTATCTCGCAAGCCGGCATTAATATCGAAAATATGGTTGCGCCCCGCGACCACTCCATTGGAGAATCTCTGGCCGTAATCAAAACGGATAAATTGGTCAGCGAAGACATGCTGGAGCTCATTTACCGAGCAATCGCGGCAAAACAGGCCTTCACCTTGTCCTTATAACACACTTATACAGCCCTCCCTGCACGTACATGCAGAGAGGGCTGTTTCCCAAGAAAATACCCACCAGCAAAGAATGATTTTTTTTACCATGAGGCATTTGTTGTTTGCATTTTGAAATAAAATATGATAGGATGCAATCATCATCGAGAACTCAGATAATTTCACCACATCTCACAAGTTTTATGAAATTTAAGTCATTTATCATAGCACTGCTTGCATGCGGCGCATCATATGTGGCGTCGGCTGAAGTCTATAACATCACGCTCTCAAACGCTCAACGCTATACACAGTGCCGCATCGTATACAGCACTGATTCAATGACCAAGTTCAGAGGGTTAGACCGCAGCGGCCGAGAAGTTACTCTCGAGGTGCGCACTTCCAGCATTCTGGTAAAACAGGAAGTACCGGAAGCAACAGCTCCCGCTACTCCTGCTCCTGCACCCGCCACTCCTGTCCCCCCTAGCCCCCCTGAGCCCGAGACAACTGAAACAGAAGCACCCGCAGCTGAGCCCCAGACGACTGAAGGCGAAACGTCATCTGCAGAAGCTGCACCCTCGGAAGCGACACCGGCAACACCTGAGGCGCCTCATGTTGCAGTGGCTGAAGATTCATCTCGTCGCCTGCGCGAAAAGCTTGATCAGGTAAAAGCAGAATATCAAGCTCTTTCCTCCCCTTCTTCATCACTCACTTCCAATTATAATTCCCGACTTCGCACGCTGGAGCGCGATATGACGGAGCTCCACCGCCAGGCTACTCAGGTATCTGAACTCCAAGCAAAATATAATACCGTAGTAAGCGGGGATTACACATTCACCATCGTACCCAACGCAGACCGCGACAAATACCAGCGAGATGGCCGTGCTGCATATGATGCCATGGTTATTGATGTGCGTGAGTATCGCAACCAGCGCAAGGTGGGCGGTTTGGATAAGTTTGAAATCCTCCGCGACCGTTATCAAGGCATCCCCGAATACCGAGAAGCATATAACTGGTATATGACTACTCTGCGAGATTTGGAACGCCGCTGGGGTAACCTCCTGCGCCGTGAGGAGCAACGCCGTGCGCGTTATAATAACGGACGCAAGGAGGAAATGCGCAATCAAGACGAAGCGGCCCTTCGGCGTTTGGCTGCTCAGTTCGAGCAGCAAGGTGAACAGCTCGCACAGGTATGGTTCAACCCTGATGCTCGTAATCTGGTCATGCTTCGTACGGCCTCCAATAAAGTGCGTGACGCCATACGCCGCAATGAAAACGGACTTCGCGATGAAGCAATTGGTACGGTGCCGCAACTTATCAACAACTTCTGGGCGGTCATGGACCAAGCTCGCGATTTGATGATTCGCGGTGATTTTGAAGGGGCCAAGAAGCTGCTTGATGAGGATGAGAACTACAAGAAGCTGCTTCGCTTAAACACTCAGTTATTCCCCAATGATTATAGGACGCCTCTCCGCAATCAGCGTCAGGCATTGGAGCGAGAAATTCAGAAACGAACGAATGAACGCCGTTCTCTTCAGAGGCAACTTCAGCAGGCTATCAGCAAACTAGAGCGCTCTTCCTCTGCGGCCGAAGCTCAGATGGATACCCTCCTCGAGCAGATTCGCAAAGAAAGAGAGCATGATACTGAGACATCAACGGCTGAAATTGAGGAATCCTCACCGCAGCCGGCAAGTGGTAACGAAGGCTGATTTCCATTCCTGATAAGACCGGGCGAGCCCCTCGCCCGGCCTTGTTGTATCAACAAGTCATATGACAAGTTACAAATACATATTCGCTTTAGCCTCATTATTGCCCGGCCTGATACAAGGTGCCATTCCCCGAGAAATCGACTCCGCATTCGCACATTTCACAACCCTCCCTAATACGCTTGTTCCCATTCTGGAAAGTGTAACAGACCAAGAGAGCGCGGACGCGGCTGCACCTCAGTTAAATGCCGTATTGCCTCAAGTATACGATGCCCGCACCGAACTTACCGCTATCAACTCACTCCCGCCTCAGGTGCGCCGTGAAGTTCTGCAAAAATATGAACAAGCTATGCGTGAAAACTGGGGCAAACTCTACGAACAACTTTTCCGTCTTCAGCAAGTACGTTGCTACAACTCATTAGCATTTTTCAGACAATTCCACGCGCTATGTGCAATGCTCAACAAATGACACGTAAACTCCCCATCGCTTTCCTTCTCGTTTCATCTGTAGTAGCACAGGAAACCCGTATACCGCAGTCACTGCCTGAATCAATGGACGGCATGGCCACCATCCTCCCGGCAGCGCCTATTGCTGAAAGTCCAACTTCATCTCAGAGACTCCAGCAAGAAGCAACCCCGAAAGTAGAAATCTCTCCGGGTGAAGCTCGCATCCGTGCAGGAATCGTATTACTGGGTATTCTTCACGACACAATGGCTCAGATTCAGGACCGGGACACGGCTGAAGCTGCTGTTCCTACTATTTTACGCCTCGTGCGCGAGTTCCAGACGTGGGGACAGGGATTCACTGCGCTCCCCCCTTTGGATGAAGAAACCCAGAGCGATTACGAAAAGCGCTACATCCCCATCATTAACAATCTTAACGAAAACATCCAAATTCAGGCAGACCGCATAGCCGCAGCCGAGTTCTATGGCTCTGAAGCTCTGCCTGCGGCGCTTGTGCGCCTTATCAACTCAGTACAATAAATAAGACTATGTTCCGATACGCATTACCCGCAATGTTGCTGATAGCGCCTCAGATTGTAGCCAATGCTGCGCAGCCTGAATCCGCATACACCCAGGAGGTAAACCTTACCTCAGGCCGACGCATGTTAGCCATCCCTGCCATTCCCGGCAAGACACTTAACGGCACAGCGCCCCAAGGTGAAGGCGCGCCGTTTCGTGTTCTTAACGGCAGTGAAGTGATATGGGAAGGCAAGGCCGGTGAGCCCTTTAATCTTCCTGTACAGCACCGCAACGTATACCTTGTGAGTGAGTCTGCTAATAACAAGGAATGGCAGAATTTATACTTCAGCGATGCGCCCTCTGCTTCTGCTCCCGCCAAGACATCATATCAATTCTCAGCCCCGGAAAATGCAGCGGATGCAGGCCCTGCTCTGCGCAGCATACTCAGCAAGACCGGAGCCACCCCGGACGAGGTCGGCGAAATTACCATTAATCTCGCCCCCGGTGAATATCACTTCTACCCTGAGGGTGCACTGCGCATGAGCTATTACATCTCCAATCATGACCAGCAGAATATACAGCCTGTAGCCATGCCGATTGTGGGTCAGAAAAATCTTACCATTAATGGCAACGGTGCAGTTCTCATTTTCCATGGCAAGATACAGCCGGTGCTCTTCATGGACAGCGAAAACGTGAAGCTGCGTAATGTTACTATCCGCCATGATAATCCTTACTACAATGAAGGCCGAATCGTTGAAATTAAGGATGGAACCACCACGCTGGAGTACCCCGAGCAGTTCCGCTGGGAAGTGCGCGATGGCGTATATTACCTGACCGGTGACGGTGAGCCTAAAGCCCCTGGTGCCGTGCTGGCATTCCAAGCTGATGGACAAATGGTTCCCACAGGTAGATGGGGTGACATCGGCTGGCCGAGCAAATGCGAGCAGGTTGCCCCCAACCGAGTACGCTACCAAACGGACGCCACCGCTCAGGGACTGAGTGTAGGAAACATCCTCGTGCAGCGCCATTATGGCCGCCCGCATCCTGCCATGGTTCTTTATCGCGCAAATGCAACCACGCTCGAAAACGTCATTTTTCAAGATAGCCAAGGTATGGCTCTGATTGCCCAGCGCAGCCGAGACATCACCATTCTCGGTGGCGGGTGCGTATGTGCACCGGGGCGCGTCTACACAGTCTCCGCAGATGCCACGCACTTCTCCAACTGCGCCGGTACCATTACCGTAGAAAACGCACTATACGAAGGCATGATGGATGACGCCATCAATGTTCACTCCACCTGTCTGCAAATTACGGAAAAGAAGAATGACCGCGAAATCATCGCTCGTTACATGCACCCGCAGGCCGTTGGTTTTGAAGTATTCATGCCCGGCGAGCACGTCCAGTTCATTGCAGGAGAAACCCTTGAAAATCAGCCTGAACTGGCCGTCATCAAGGAGGTAAGAAAGCTGGATGAAACCCACCTTCATATCACATTTGAGAATTCGCTGCCGGAGAAGATAAATGCCGGTTATGCCATTGAAAATGCTGACTGGTATCCGGCCGTGAACTTCATTGGCTGCACGGTGCGCCACAACCGAGCTCGCGGTTCACTCTTTACTACACCCAAGCCGGTAGTAGTGAGAGGCTGCCATTTCATGGCATCCCATGGTTCTGCCATTCTCTTGGCAGGTGATGCACAGGGATGGTATGAAAGTGGCCGTTGCCTTGATGTGCTCATCACAGATAATGTTTTTGACCACAATCTCACGGCCCGGTACCAGTTCACGGAAGCGATTATCTCCATTTACCCCATGGTGAATAAGCCGCAAAATCAGCAAGTGCGCTACCATCAGAACGTCATCATTGAAGGTAACACCTTCCGTACCCACCGAGTGCCGCTCATCTATGCCATTTCCACAAATAACCTCATCTTCCGGAATAACGATGTCACCTATGATGACAAGTATCCCAGCATTCATAATGGTACTCCTTACATCCTCCACCACTGTGGCCACACTGAGCTGCAGGAGCTCTGATACACCTATCTCACATGGCTAAGAAGTTTACAGAACATACAGCCCGCGCTAATAAGCACACGGCACGCCCTGAGCAGGGAAAGCAAACTCAACGCTTTGAGAAAGCCCCTACTCGCACAGTTGTAAAGCCCCTCGATGAAGGGGCCTTACAAGATATCTTGGAAGCTCGGCCTCAGGGCTTGTATCTGGTGTTGGACTGTGTGCAAGACCCCCATAATCTCGGCGCCATTCTCCGCACGGCTGATGGCGCCGGCGTGGCTGCTGTCATTACCCCAAAAGATAAATCCGTCGGCATCACGGAAACCGTACTCCGCGTATCCGTAGGCGCTGCAGAAAAGGTACCTTTTGTGCAGGTGACCAATCTGGCTCGCACCATGAAAATGATGAAGGATGCGGGCATTTGGTTTGTGGGCACCTCAGACCACGGTGACCGGGATTTATACGATATGGATATGAAAGGCGGCATCGCACTTGTTATGGGAGCAGAAGGTGACGGCATGCGGCGCCTCACCGAGGAGAACTGCGATTTCCTCATCCGCATCCCCATGTATGGAAGCGTGCCCTGCCTGAACGTATCCGTAGCCACAGGCGTGTGCTTATACGAAGCCGTTCGTCAGCGTAACATTCAGAAATAAATCATGCCCACCACCGAAAGCATTAACCCTCCGGCCGGAATGCTGGTTCGGTTCATCTCCGATTTGCACTACGGACATGAACGCTGTGAAGCCCCTCCTCCTCAGGAACTGGCTAATATTCTCCTGACGGATGGCGTAGGTATGCTGGTGGTGGTCGGGGATTTGGCAGAAACCCGCAAATGTGCTTGGCAAGAGCGTGGCAAAGCCTTGCGGGAAGAGCTGAGGGAGGAATGCCGCCGCCGTGGAGTACAGCTTGTGGAAATTTCCGGCAATCATGACCCGGACGTTCCTCCTTTGCTCATCCGCTTCTGGGAGGGACGAGTTGTTGCCATGCACGGGCATGCGCTCTACCGAGAGGTAGCGCCTTGGAGCTGGGAATACCTGCGAAATAAAGAGAAGTGCCGCGCACTTATTGCTTCCTATCAAGAGCGTGATGATATTCTTGACGCACGTCTCGAACTCTCTCGTGAAATGTGCCAACTCACGGCCCCGATTCTTCGCCGTGAGGGCATCAAGAACAAATATCTAAGGGGCTTTCTTCATTGCTTCTGGCCGCCTCAGAGGCCATGGAATATCGTGTGGAGCTGGCTCACTTGCGCCTCACGCGCAGAGCGCTTCGCCCGCCGTTATTTCCCGGAGGCCGAGACTGTTATTCTCGGGCACTTTCATCGTTTTGGCAACTGGAAACGCAGGCGGCGCCATATTCTGAATACCGGAGCATGGTTTCGTCATGCCACGCCGTACTACACTGATATGAAAGACGGCAAGCTTATTACATACCGCAAAGTATTTTCCTGAATACCGCACGCGTACGTGGAATTTGCTTGCTTGTGCAAGGCAAGCGTGATAGAATGCGGGTTAGCATGAAAGTTATCACCATCTACGGCAGCAAGAGCGACCTTCCGTTCATGGAACCCGCTCGCACATATTTTGCAGAGAACAATGTTGAGCATGAAGAAGTCATCTACTCAGCTCATCGTGATTTACCTGCGCTCATCGAATACCTTAAGGAGCTTGAAGAGAGCGGAACAAAGGCTGTGCTACTTTGCGTGGCCGGACTTTCTGCTGCCCTGCCCGGTGTGGTTGTCATGAACACACAGCTTCCTGTTATAGGCGTGCCTGTACCCTGCGGTCCTCTGAATGGCGTGGACGCGCTGCTGGCAATCTCTCAGCTCCCCGGCGGTGTACCCGCCACAACAGTGGGTCTCCACAAGAAAACACCGGTTAACGCTGCGATGGCCGCCCACCGCATCATTAACCTCGCCAAGTAAGACTTCATCTTTTTGTCGACCATGCCCACCATCACCAAAGACGAAATCGAGAGGGCATTGGATGCCTGGGTATCTCACCTGCTGCAAAGCTCCGCTGTAAAAAACGGAGAGCCGCTGGCTATTGTCGGCATCGTCAGTCATGGTGATGTTCTGGCACGTAGGCTCGTGCAGCGACTTGAGCAGCATAACGTCAAGGCGCTGTACGGAGCCATTGATGTGACTCTCTACCGCGATGATTTGGATTTACGCGGGAAGCGCCCTGCTCTGCGTTCCTCGCACCTGCCGTTCTCCACGGATGATCTCACTCTGATTCTTACAGATGATGTGCTGAGCACCGGCCGTACGGCGAGAGCCGCACTGGATGTGCTCTGGGAGTACGGGCGGCCCGCTAGGGTGGAGCTGCATTGCCTTGTGGACAGAGGCGGAAGGCAGCTGCCCATTTGTCCTAATTATGCAGCTTTCAATCTGACAGCCGCCCCCGGTACCTCTGTAAAAGTTCATCTGCAGGAAATTGATGGAGAAGAAAACATCACCTACTGACCTGCCATTCAACTGATTTTCATACGCTATGAATCCGCGAAAAGATTTAATCACCATCGACGCCCTGAGCGATGAGGATATCCGGACCATTCTGGATAGCACCTCAGCCATGAAGGACATCTTTACCAAAAGCGTAAAGAAAGTACCGGCACTGAAAGGCAAGTCGGTGTTGACTCTCTTCTACGAACCGAGTACGCGTACTCGCTCCTCCTTTGAAGTCGCTGCCAATCGCCTCTCGGCAGACGTCACAACCTTCACCGTTTCCACCTCCTCCGTGGTTAAGGGTGAAAGCGTACATGATACCATTGATACGCTCATGAGCATGAAAATGGATTATATCATCGTGCGCCACAAGAACAGCGGCATTCCCGCCGTCATTGCCCGCCATTGCAAGGCTTCCGTCATCAACGCCGGAGACGGTTCACATGCTCACCCCAGTCAGGCATTTCTTGATGCCTTCACCATTCGCGAAAAGTATGGTGATGTTGCAGGACGCCGCGTTGTGATTATTGGTGACATTCTTCACAGCCGTGTGGCCCGTTCCACCAGCACAATTTTGCGCAGACTCGGTGCGGAGGTAGCATACATGGGGCCCGGTCCGCTTGTACCGCCCACAGCGCATACCGGCATTCCGCGTTTTACTAATTGGAACCAAATTTTTGACTGGAAACCGGATGTCATTTACCTGTTGCGCGTGCAGAATGAGCGCATAGATACCCCCTTCTTCCCGGCCGCGGATTATCATCAGGCCTTTGGTGTGACTGAGGAGCGTCTGCGCCGTATTGATGATCTTAATCTCAGCATTATGCATCCCGGCCCCGTTAACCGTGGTGTTGAAATATGTGATGATGCTATGGAATATCGCAATTGCTTAATTAACAATCAGGTTGAAAACGGTATTGCCGCTCGTATGAGCATTCTTTACCACCTTACCCCCCAAACGCAGAGCCATGACTAATACTTACATCACGAATGCCACCTGGGCTATCACAGGTGAAAAGATGGACCTGCGAATGGGACAGGCCGGCGATGAACCCGCCACCATCTTCCTGAATGATATACCTCTTCAGGGAGTCAACGCTATTTCTCCTGCCGGTGAAATGCAGATTCCCACAGGCGCCAGAGTCATCGATGCGGAGGGCCAGTTATTCATGCCCGCCCTCTTTGACCTGCACGCCAGTATCAACCTTGCAGGCAGAAGTAAGCGTGAAAGCATCTACCGTGCCGGGCAAGCTGCTAACCACGGCGGTGTATGGGGTATGCTCGTGATGCCCTCCTCCGGTTTTGTTTTTGATAATGCCGCTACTCTGGACAGCTTCCAGGACGCCGTAAGCCAGCGCTCCTTTGCAACCATGATTCCTGCAGGCTGCATATCAGAGAACATGCAGGGAGAGCAGCAGGCACCTTATAACACTCTGGCTGCCCGAGGAATAAGCATCCTTAGCGACGCCGGAAAGATGCCCTCGAACTTGCTCATGCTGCACAGGGCTATGAAGTATGCCGCAGAAATGGGGCTTACCTTTGCCATTCGTGGAGATGTTCCGGTGCTGACGGAGAAAACCTACATGCACCCCAGCACAACCTCATACAACCTAGGTTTACATGGCACCCCGGCTTGTGCTGAAGAAATAGGGATTGAGACCCTCATCCGCCTCGCACGCGATGCCGGAGCCAAGCTTCACCTGCAAACGGTGAGCACAGCTGAAGGCGTTAATATTATTCGCCGGGCTAAAGCCTCCGGTATGAAAGGTCTCACTGCAGAAGTTGCGCTCCATCACCTTCTCTACACCCATGAGAACGTGGGCGATTATGACACCACCTTTAAGACTGTTCCACCGCTGCGTGAACAGGCTGACTGTGACGCCCTGCTTGCAGGTGTAAAGGATGGCACCATTGACTGTATTGTAACAGATCACACTCCCTGTATGCCCTTTGCCAAGAAGCAGGACTTCGTAAGTGCCCCGCAGGGGATGGCCGCTCTGGATAATTTCCTTCCTTGCATTTATACACACCTCATCAGCACAGGCAAACTTACTTGGGCTGACGTATGCCGTGTGTGTTGTACAAATCCGGTTCGCATAGCAAACCCCTATGATCAGGAAGAGGATGTTCCGATGAATGCACCGCTCATGCTCTTTGCCCCTGAGGTGCAGCACAAAGTAACGCCTGATTCCCTGTACTGCGGCACGCTGAACACGCCTCTTCTGGATACAGTTCTGAGCGGAGCCGTCACTTTACCTCTTTATTGAGTCACTTTACCTCTTTATTGATTTTCTCCAATAATAAACTGCAATCTTTCCAGACATGGTCATTTACATCATCAGTGATGGCAAAAAGGGACACCTCTCTCAGACTCGAGGCCTAGCAGAAGCCCTGCTGGAACGAGCCCGGGAGGTTCGCCCGAATCTTCAACACTCTTGCCATGAAGTGCCGATAAACGGCAAGAGCTGGTTTGCCAAGCTTTTTTACAAGGGTAAAGATTTAGATTTACCCCGCCCCCACCTCATTCTCTGCGCAGGGCACAGCACACACTTGGCAGCGCTTAGTCTGGCTCGCCACTTGCGCTGCCTGTGCATGGTCTGCATGAAGCCCAGCCTGCCGGCTCGCCTATTCAACCTTTGCATCATGCCCCGCCATGATGTTCCGGAAGGAGGTGTACCAACCTCTCGCATGTTCCTGACGAATGGCGCTATCAACTGCATTAAGCCTAGGCCGGATGTAGAGAAAAAGGAAACACTCGTCCTCATCGGCGGTCCCAGCAAAGAGTTCAAGTGGGAGGCAGAGCATGTGCTCACACAGCTTACCACAATCGCCAGTAAGAGCACCAGCTCCATCATTCTCACCACCTCACGCCGTACTCCGGCAGATTTTGTGCAGGATGTCACCGCAGCCTGCCCGAATATTCGAGTGGAGCCCGTTGAACAGACCGGCCCCACATGGGTGGCGGATCATCTGGCCTCAGCCCGCGAAGTGTGGGTAACCCAGGATAGCGTGTCCATGGTGTACGAGGCCCTTTCCAGCGGTGCACCTGTGGGCATCATTGAAATGCCTCGTAAGGGCAATCCCCATAAGGATAAGCCCTCTCGTGTAGTCCGAGGCCTTCAAATGCTTATTTCCGATGGTGGCACCACTACCTTTACGGAGTGGGCCCGCACCGGTAAGATAGCCCAGCCCAAGTCCGTTCTTAATGAAGCGGGCCGAGCTGCTGAATACATTCTGACCACTTTCCCTCAATTACTGCCATGAAAATAATGCACCTTCTGCCATCCTTGTCATCCGGCGGTGTAGAGCAAGTTGTGCTCGAGCTCTGTCAGGGGCTTTGTGCGCAGGGGGTGGATTGTGTCGTTGTATCCGCAGGAGGCCCGATGGTAAGCGCCATTGAATCCACCGGAGCCCGGCATATTACCCGCCCCATTGGCAAAAAAAGTCTCAAAACCTTCATTCAGGTGGGCAAAATGGTTCGCCTACTTAAGGAGGAAAAGCCTGATGTGCTGCACCTGCACTCTCGTGTACCGGCTTGGGTGGGATATCTCGCATGTAAAAGACTTCGCCCAGAATTGAGGCCACACATCATTACCACGTTCCACGGCTTCCACTCGGTAAACTTTTACTCAGCGATTATGGCCAAGGGGGATAGAGTCATTGCTGTCTCAGAATGCATGAAGGAGCATATTCTTCAGCAGTATCCCCGGAAAGTGGCAGAGGAGAACATCGTTGTCATTCCCAATTCCGTTGATACGGATCTCAACTTCCCGGAATATACGCCTTCTGAGGAATGGCTCAACGAATGGAACTCTTCATATCCTGAGTTAAAAGGTAAGTTTACGCTGTGCCTGCCCGGACGCATCACACGCATTAAGGGAGCCACGCACCTGGCGCCAATTCTGTCAGCCCTGCATGAGAAAGGAATTCCGGCTCATGCCGTAATCGTGGGCGAAACAAAGAAAGGTAAAGAAGCCATCCGAAAAGAAATCGTTGATACGCTGGAACAAGCTGGCATGAGTGACCATGTCACATGGACCGGCCATCGTACAGATTTGAGAGATGTACTCTGTGTATGTGATGTAACGCTCTCACTTACACTTCAGCCGGAATCCTTCGGTAAAACGACACTGGAAGCACTTGCCCTCGGACGCCCGGTGGCAGGTTATGAACATGGTGGCGTGGGAGAACAACTGAATGTATTCCTGCCAGAGGGGCGAGTCCGCACCAAGGACACAGCCGCCATGGCCGATGTGCTGGCCCGTTGGTACAAAGAAAAGCCCGTGCCCAAGCTTCCGGTACCTTCCCCCTACCGGCGTGAAGATATGATTGAAGCGCACCTGAAACTTTACCGGAAACTCTGCCAGAGTTCTTCATGAAAGTCATCCACTACAGCCCACATATGAGCCCGGGAGGTCCTGCCGCGCTGGCAGCGGATCTTGCGAGGACTCTGCAGGCTGAGGATTGTGAAAATGTAGTAGTGGCACCCCCTTGCGAGCTTATCAGCCGCTTACATGCCGCAAAAGTAAAGCACATTTCATGCCGCAGACCAAATGTTCTAACTGCTTGGCGTGAAATCAGACGCCTAAGGAGCATTATCCGCAGACAAGCTGCTGATGTTGTCCAAGTATATTCTGCGGATGCTGCATGGGTGGTATCCATGGCATGCCGTAGACTAAAGAAAATGAAAGTCCCCCCTATTATCGGGGTCATTACCGGATACGTAGCTAAGGGATTGCCGACATACGGGTGGAAATTCTGTGATTATTACACCACTATTTCCAAACATTTACGCAATGAGCTCCGGGCCGAAACAAGCCCTCTAAAATGCGCTCCATGGGTTATTCCTTACGGTACGGACGAGAATATGTGCTACCCAGCGTATCGCCCCACATCTGGTTGGCTTACACAGTGGCGCAAAAATCACCCTGAAATAGACCACAGCCTTGCAGTCTGTGTGCCCGGTGGCATTACCCCTAGGCGCGGTCTAGAAGATATTATTCCTATTCTTACGGGGCTACTGCGCTCCGGCATCTCAGCACATGTTTACATAGAAGGCGACCCACGTTTAGCCAGTACTGACTACGTGAATGAATTGAAGACCATGTATGCAGCGGCGCAGCTTGACAACCACATAACGTGGTTAGGTGCTCGCCCAGATTTAAGAGATGTGCTATGCGGCTGTGATGTAACGCTTTCACTCACGAGACAGCCTGCCACTTGGGATCGAGCAGTGTTGGAAGCACTTGCGTTGGGACGCCCGGTCATTGGTTATGATCATGGTGTTGTTGGAGAGCTTTTGGAAGCTTTCCAGCCGGAGGGGCGAGTAGCTCCGGGGGATATTCCCGCCATCATAGACACACTCACTCAGTGGAACACATACCCTCCCAGCCCTGTATCAGAAATTCCTTATCCTTATAAACTGAGTGATACCGCTGCAACTTATCGCAAACTGTACTCAGAAATATGAGTCCTGATAAGTTAAAGAATATCAGTCGTTTCAAAAATAAGGGTTGACAATCAAGACAAAACCAAGTATCGTAGCCGCGCACCCACATATCGAGTCAGATGACGCTTAAACATTATCGTTGCTGACCAAAAAGTGGAGATTAACATCATATTTTAACATGAAAAAAGCACTTCTCATTCTTACCGCGCTGACCTCTCTGCCCCTTCTCGCACAAGAACAGGCAGTAGAAGAAGCAACCGCACCCATGATTATTCCCATGGAAGAAGGAGCCCGCCAGCTCACTTGGTATGAAATTGACCCGGGCGTACGCAAATACCTCATTCTCCTGACGGCTAACACCATGGAGCTCAGCGCTCAACTTCCCGATGGCGGCGTGAATCCCACTCCCGAGCAGAGCTTTGATATGATGGAACAGGTTATCCGCCGTACTCCGATGGACAGCCTTACAGGTGAATATCTCCAATTTGTAACGGAGGCAAACGAACTCAACTATCGCATTATTGCCACTCTCAAAGCAGAAAAGCCTGAAAACCATGCCGGTGTCATCGCCATTACCAATCGTTTCCAAGGCGAAATTGATGCACTGAACGCAAAATATCCTCAGGCTAGCCGTTATTTCAGCCAGAGCGCTCAGATGGAGATTGCCATGCTGCTCACCCGTGAGCTGGACATTCAGCGAGTCATGATTCAGGCCGCTATGGCCGGTAAGACCCAGCAGGAAGCCATGAAAACTGTCGTGGAGCACCTGCGATACGAAGCTGAGCACCAGTTTTAACCTTTACTAAGCTTTACATACGCACAAAAGAACGGTTGAAGACATGAGTTCAACCGTTCTTTTGTGTCTGTTTTTCTGCCAACGGCTTGCAAAAAGCATAAAACTGTGGTATATTTCGGCATGCCCCGAATCGCACTTATCCAGCAGGAGGCCGTTGCTGACCCCGCCGAGAACAAGCGCCTGCAAATGGCAGCCATACGTGAAGCTGCCGCAGGCGGTGCGCAGATTGTGTGCACGCAGGAAATGTGCACCACGCTTTACTTCTGTCGCACTCAGGACTGCGAATTATTCAATACAGCAGACCCCATCCCCGGGCCTTGGACAGACGAGCTCTGTGAACTTGCCCGCGAGCTTGGCGTTGTTATTGTGGCCGCCGGCTTTGAAAAGCGAGCCACGGGGCTGTACCACAATTCTGCTTGGGTGATAGATGCAGATGGCAGCTTCCTTGGCCTGTACCGGAAGATGCACATACCGCAAGACCCTGGATTTGAAGAGAAGTTCTATTTCACACCGGGCGACTTGGGCTACAAATGCTTTGACACGAAGTACGGCCGCATTGGCGTTCTCATCTGCTGGGACCAGTGGTACCCGGAAGCGGCTCGACTCACTGCCATGCAGGGAGCAGAAATCATCTTCTACCCCACGGCCATCGGCTGGATTCCCGGTGAAGAAGAGCTTTACACGGCTCAACACTGCGCGTGGGAAACGGTACAGCGCGGCCACGGCGTAGCGAACGGGTGCTACATCTGCGCCGTAAATCGCTGTGGCGTGGAGGGTGAAACCACCTTCTGGGGACAAAGCTTCGTTAGCGACTACTGCGGCCAGATTGTGACAAAGGCCCCCATCCACGAACGCACCATTCTTTACGCGGACCTTGATTTAGCTGCATTGGAGGCCCACCGCCGCATCTGGCCCTTCTTCCGTGATCGCCGCATAGATTCCTACAGCGGTATCACTCAGCGATGGGGCAAATAACTTTCTGCATGAGTACTGATACACAGAGCACACCTAAACCGCCGCTGCGAGTCATTGTGGTGGGCATGGGTGTGCGCTCCATGATATACACACGAGTAGCACTCACAAATCCGGAGCTTCTGGAAATTGTAGGCGTAGTTGATACAGATGAACGTCGGCGTGAATACGCCAGAGTGACATTTGGGCTAAGCCCTGAGAACTGCTTCGCTACAGTAGATGAACTAGTGGCTGTGCCTAAGTTTGCAGATGCCGTCATTAACGGCACCATGGATCGCCTTCATGTCAGCACTAGCCTGCCCATTCTCCGGCATGGCTATGACATGCTGTTGGAAAAACCTTTCGCCATACATGAGGAAGAAGCACAAGAGCTTCTGGCCTGTGCCAGAGAGACAGGGCGCACCGTCATGGTATGTCACGTGCTCCGATATGCCCCCTTCTATCAGCGCTTCAAACAAGCCATGGAGAGCGGGGAAATCGGCAAAGTAATCAATATCCGCATGTCCGCTCAGGTGAATTACTTCCATGAGAGCGTTTCCTTTGTGCGTGGCAAATACGCTTCTGCCGAAATCTGCGGCTCCGGCATGCTGCTGACCAAATGCAGCCATGACTTGGATTTGATGGCTTGGCTCATGGGTTCCAACACGCCCAAGCGAATCTCCAGCGTTGGCAGCATGTTCCAGTTCGTGCCGGAAAATGCACCGGAAGGAGCAGGAACTCGCTGCCTTACGGATTGCCCGGTAGAACGAGATTGCCCGTATTCTGCCCGCCGTCTCTACATAGAAAGCCCCCAGCGATGGGCTGATAATGTGTGGCATGATTCCAACATCCGCCGACCTGAAACGGATGAAGAAAAAGAGGCTATACTCAGCAATCCTGATAATCCTTACGGGGCCTGCGCATACCGCTGCAAGACAGATATCGTAGACCACCAGTCAGTCCTCATTGAGTACGAAGATGGCGCAACCGGCACCTTCTCCATGACCGGCGGTGCCTCTATCTCCAATCGGCGTGTACATGTCACCGGCACGCGCGGAGAAATCTATGGTACCTTCGAGAACGGGCGTTTCACCATTTCCTCCATTGCCCCACAGGCTCCGGATGGCCGCCTGAAGCATGTGGTGGATGTCACGGAAGCTCAAGAGGGACGCCATCACGGCGGCGGAGACCGCGAAGTCGTACTGGATTTCATTGCCTACCTGCGAGGAGAACCCACCTCCCCCGGAAAAACCCTTCTGGAAGATTCTGTGAATGGCCACCGTATCGTCTTCCTCGCAGAAAAATCCCGGCAGGCTAATGGTGCCATGCTGGACTGGTAAACTCAAGCACACCACATGCCGGAGATAGATACTAAACAAACGCCCGACTTCCGTTACCCTGATTTGCCTATTTCACGCCGTCGGCAGGAAATAGCAGCAGCGCTTCGTAAAAATCAGGTTATCGTTGTAGTGGGAGAAACCGGTAGCGGCAAGACCACGCAGCTTCCGAAAATCGCGCTGGAGGTGGCTGGAAACCGCCGCGGCATGCTGGGATGTACTCAGCCCAGAAGGCTTGCCGCCGTGGCAGTGGCACGCAGAATAGCGGAAGAAATAGGCTGTGAGCCGGGCCAGTATGTAGGCTATCAGGTGCGATTTGATGATAAAACCAGCCGTGATACCAAGCTGAAACTCATGACGGACGGTATCCTGCTGGCAGAGACTCAGGATGACCGGGATTTACGCAAGTACCATACCATCATTCTGGATGAAGCCCATGAGCGCAGTTTGAACATTGATTTCCTGCTTGGCTACATGAAGCTTCTGCTGGCTCGTCGTCCGGATTTGAAGCTTATCATCTCCTCCGCCACCATGGATGCCGGCTCATTCTCCGAATTCTTCGGCGGAGCTCCCATTATTAACGTGGAAGGGCGCACCTACCATGTGGACATGCATTACATGCCTCAGCGCCACCCTGACGAAGAATTACCTCAGCATGTAGCAAGAGCCGTCACTTGGCTTTCCGAGTATGATGAAAAAGGAGACGTTCTCATCTTCCTTCCCGGTGAGCGAGAAATCCGCGATTGTGCGGACGAATTACAGTATCTGAATCTCCCTCATACGGACATTCTCCCCCTCTTTGCACGCCTCGGGCTGGGTGAACAGCAGCGTATCTTCCATCCGCAGAAAGGCAGGCGCCGTATTGTTCTTGCCACGAACGTGGCAGAAACCTCGCTCACCATTCCCGGTATCATTTATGTGATAGACAGCGGCCTTGCTAGAATCTCACGCTATCTTCCCGGCCGCCAGATTCAGCGCCTGCAGGTGGAGCCTATCTCACAAGCCAGCGCGCGCCAGCGAGCCGGCCGCTGCGGTCGTGTGACAGAAGGCGTCTGCATCCGCCTGTACTCTGAAACAGATTTTGAAGGCCGAGAGCCCTTCACTGACCCGGAAATCAAGCGCAGCGCACTTGCAGGAGTCATCCTGCGCATGGCGGATTTGCGCCTGCCGCCGTTGGGCGAGTTCCCTCTGCCGGACCCTCCCAGCGCACGCCTTATCAACGAAGGCTACAAAACCCTGCGTGAAATTGGTGCTCTTGACAGGCAAAAGAAAATGACAGACACCGGCCGCAGTCTGGCCCGCCTTCCGCTAGACCCACGCTTGGGCCGTATGCTGCTGGAAGCGGAGCACGAAAAGTGCTTAGCGGAGATGCTCGTCATCGTAGCAGGCCTGAGCATCATGGATCCTCGCGAGAGGCCGCAGGAGTTTGCCACACAGGCGGACCAAGCCCACGCTCAATGGAAAAATGCGGATAGTGATTTTCTCTCCATGCTATCGCTATGGAGAAGCACGCTTTCTTTTCAGGAAAAGCGCTCACTCAAGCGCAACCAGTTGCGCAAATGGTGTAGCAAAAACTACATTAACTTCCTGAGAGTAGTCGAGTGGCATAATCTTGTGCAGGACTTAGGCTCAGCTCTTCAGGACACCCTGCGCTGGCGCATACCAGCCCTGCCCGATGAAGCTCAGCAGGCTACTCCGGAAATGATTCACCGCTCACTACTGGCCGGCGCTCCGCTGCAGATAGGCGTGTGGCGCCCGGAAGACAAAGTCTA
Organism: uncultured Verrucomicrobiales bacterium; assembly: GCA_937885815.1. GTDB lineage: Bacteria > Verrucomicrobiota > Verrucomicrobiia > Verrucomicrobiales > Akkermansiaceae > Akkermansia. Next base: position 24,543 of record CALABM010000066.1, read on the forward strand.
CCGCGGCGCCGGCGGGCGAGACTTCGCCATTTTCCCCGGCAGCGGAATGTTCCGCCGCAATAAACGAGCAGAATGGATATTCGGTGCTGAGCTTGTAGAAACAAGCCGCCTGTTCATGCGCCGCTGCGCTGTACTGGATCCAGCGTGGGTGGAGCAAGTAGCCCCTCAACTCTGCGCCTGCCATGCGTATGATGCAGGATGGGACAAGGACGCCGGCGTCGTTCATGCCAAGGAACGCGTCACTTGCGGTGGTCTCACTATCATTGATGGCCGCCGAATTTCCTACGCCCGTTATAACCTCCCGGCAGCCCGCGAAATCATGATTCGTGAGGGTATTCTGGACATGCAACTGCGGGATGAGCCTCCCTTTATCCGCCACCTGCAGGACATGCGCGAAAAAGTGCGAACGGTGGAATCCAAACTCCGCCGCCGTGATTTGATATGGTGTGCTGAGGGAGTATTCTCTTTCTTCAATAGCATTCTGCCTAAGGATTGCGCATCAGCCAAAGCTTTACGCCGCTGGCGAGAGAAATCAGAGAAAACGAAGCCGGATATTCTCTTTGTTCCCTATGAGGATTGTGTCTATCCCGGCGAAGATAAAGCACCTACTGATTTATACCCGGACGAGCTAAATGTGGCCGGCGAGACCTATGACGTATACTACGCTCACAATCCCGGCGAGGCAGATGACGGCGTAACCCTTGGCGTCCATATTGACCAACTGGATACGTTCCCGGACTGGTTGCCGGAATGGGGTGTTCATGCACATCTGGCGGACCGAGCCGAAATTCTCCTGCGAACCCTGCCGAAAGACATGAGGAACTTCCTGATGCCCATTGGCGAAACCGCGGATGATTTCTCAGAAGACTGGTATGACCGCGAACCAGACAGACCGCTAGGCCAAGCATTGGCAGAGTTCGTGATGCGCCGCACACAAAAATTCTGCAATGCGCAACAGTTTGACTTCTCACGCATCCCCTCTGAACTTATCACAAAAATCTGGGTAAGTGACGATAAGGGGCAAGAACTTGCCATGGGTACCGATATGGCTACCCTGCGTGAAAAATTGGAGTCCTACAAGCAGAAACGTTTCCACAAAAAGGCCTCACGTACCTTCTCTGCTACGGCTATGACTCGCTGGGACTGCGGCAATCTCCCGGCCACAGTGGACGTAGGCAACGGGACCGGTTACCCCGCGCTCTGCGATGACGGCGAACGCGTGAAAATCAAAGTATACCCCACACAAGAGGAAGCCAACCATGCGCACCGTTTCGGCGTGCGTAGACTGGCCCTCATCCGCCATGCTGATTTCATCAGCAGCATCCGCAAGCGACTTCCCATCAAATCAGTAGAAGCAAAGCTCGCTATGACATCGCTAGGTGTTCAGCCTAAAAATAATGTCGCTGACACCATCTATGCTGCTATGGATGCCACACTGACCCCGCTGCCACGCTCCGCAGAAGAGTTTGATGCTGCCTGCCTCCGCATGAGAGAGCGCCTGTACGATACCATCGCAGGACCGCTCAGCAAGCTGTGGGAACAACTCGCTGCCACGGAGACTCCACTCAGAGAGTTTTGTCTCACAGCCTCTCGTGACAGATACGCCGCCCGCATAGCTGAAGATTTACAGCGAGAGTGGCAGTGGCTCACGCGCCCATTCTTCCTCTCAGCCGCTGCACCTGCGTTGCTGCAGGATCTCAGCCGCTTTGCGCGTGGTATTCAGCAGCGCCTGCAGAAGATTGCCCAGCAACCCGCCATTCGCGAACTGGAACGCATCGACACACTAAACACCGCCATCAAGCCAGATTTTTACTCGGAATACCTTCGCCATAATGAATCTCCCGCATGGCAGGCATATGGGTTCATGGTGGCAGAGTTCCGCCTGTCCATCTTTGCTCCCACTCTGGCCTGCAAGGGACGCGCCTCTGCGAAAAAACTGACAGCAGCTGCAGAACAGCTTTAATGATTTGTCAACTGCTGAAAATAGTGTTAATATGACGCTCGTGAAGAAACTGCTTTTACCGGCCGCAATGCTGCTTATCTGCTCCTGCGAAGAAGGAGTGGACTCAAACGCCCATGCCGGAAACAACAATCAGCAGGAGAACAGCATCAGCTCTCGCCAATGTGCAGCCTGCCATGCTAAAGAATATGAAGAATGGGCCGGTAGTGATCATGCCTGGGCTTACCGTAACACTCGTCAAGACCTTGATTCAGAGCCATTCCACGGACAGCAGCTGAATGCCCACGGCTCCGTACTCACCTTCACGACGTCTCGCGAGGGAAATCTTCTGCTCTCTGACAGCCAAAGCGGACGTACTTTCACCGTTCATTCCGTACTCGGACGCCGCCCGCTGGTGCAATATCTTGTACAGGGTGATGATGGCGGCCTGCATACCCCCAGTGCTGCTTGGGATACGGAGAAACGAGAATGGTTTGACATGTTTGAGGCGGACACACGCCTCAGCAGCGAAGGCGCAGCCACGCGCTCACCCGGAGACTGGGGACACTGGCTTGGCCGAGGTATGAACTGGAACTCTCAATGCGCATGGTGCCACACCACACACTTCCGGAAGAACTATGATGCCACGGCAAACCGTTACGCCTCCACATGGCGAGAACCGGGTGTGAGCTGCCTCCAGTGCCACAAAGCAGCAGAAACGCCCTCAGCTGACGGCTGCCTTGTAGCCCCGGCAAATCGTACCCTTTCTGCCCAGCAGGTGCATGACAACTGCGCTACCTGTCACGCCCGCCGTGAGGAGTTTGATGACCGCTTTGTGGTGGGTGACCGCTTTGATGACCACTTCCGCCTGGAGCTTCCTATCGTTAGAGGCATATTCTGGCCGAACGGGATGCAGAGAGATGAATCATACTGTGAAACCGGTATACGCCTTAGCCGTATGGGTGCCGCCGGCGTCACCTGTCTGGATTGCCATAATCCTCATACCGCTACGCTTAAGCTTCCCCAGGAAGACAATTCACTTTGCATGCGCTGTCATGCCAGCGGCACAGTAGTAGGCAGCACGCCAAGTCCCGTCATTAATCCTGCTACACATACACCCTGCCCTCAGAACAGCAAAGGCGCACGCTGTGTGGAGTGCCACATGCCCGAGAGCCCCTACATGGCTCGCGACCTGCGCCGAGACCACTCCTTCAATTCACCGGATCCCAACCTCAGCGCGGAAATCGGCACACCGAATGCCTGTATCATGTGCCATACAGACAAGGATAATGCCTGGGCTGCAGAGGTGATACAGCGAGTCTACCCGGAGCAGCGTAACGCCAGATATCGCAATCGCACGCGCGCCATTCATCACGCGCTGGAAGGTAATGGGGATACCGAGGCTCTGCTGGCTGCTCTTAAGGAAGAAAGCGTACCGGGTTGGAAAGCTACCATTCTGGAACTGCTGGCATGGCAGGAACCTTCAGAGGCCATCCTGCAAGCAGCGCGCGATGCAGCAAAGGATGATAACGCCATGGTAAGAGCAGCGGCAGCCAGAGTACTGGGTGAGGAGGCACAGAGCATGATTCATGATTCCGTGCTCCTTGTTCGCAGGGCTGCGGCTTGGCCAATCATAGAGAAGCTCATACAGAATCCGGAAGCTGCTGACGTTGTGCGGGAACAGGAAAGCATCGTAGCACATCAGTCAGACCAACCAACCGGAGCCATGCAGCAAGCTAGGCTCGCCGAAGCTCGTCAGAATTATGAAGAGGCAGAGCGCCAGTACCGCAGAGCTCTTCAACTGGACCCAGCCTCCGCCGTTGTCTACATGGATTTCGCCGTTTTTCTTGCCAGAAGAGGCAGGAATATGGATGCTTTGCAGCAAATGATAAGCTGTACAAAAGTGGCCCCGGATAATCCTGAAGTTTTCTATCGCCTTGGCCTCATCTTAGCAGAACTTGAGCGCTTCGACTACGCGCTGAGTGCGTTCAATCGAGCGCTCGAGCTGGACGCAGCATTCCACAGAGCAAGATATAATAAAGCCATTCTTCTACAACATCTTGGGCGGCATGACGAAGCTTCTCGTGAAATTCAGCTCATGCGCGCCCTTCAATCACCTCCTACACCTTCTGCACCATGAATTTAGACCCTCAGACCACCATCCTAATTTCCTTAGGCGCGCTGCTCTTATTCATCATACTGTTCTCCATATTCAAGGGCGTCATCCGCATGATACTGCTTGCGGCTGCAGTCATAGCATCAGTAGCTTTATGGATATTCCTGCAGAACAAAGGATTTACCCTTCTGGCTCTTGTAACGGATTCACCTCAGCCGTGGATGGTACAGGCTCTGGCTTGGACGCTATCCATATTTGCCTTTGCTGTACTCCTGCATGGCATGAATTGGTTCTCACAACTCTTTTCTTGGAGACGAGGAGGGGCCAGCCCGTGCGGAATTATCACGACAGTGCTGATGACGGCTCTCATGCTGTGGGTAGGTAGCGTAGGCATTTCCTATTACGGAAACATTGCCCGCATTTCCTATTATCGCGACCTAGCCTTGGCACATCAGCAGCACCAGCAAGACCCGCCCATGCCTTGGTTTACTCAGGCAAAAAATATCATTAGAAAAGCTGAAGCCACAGCATGGCTGCGTACCATTGATCCTCTGGAAACCCCGGCGCAAGCCAACCTCGCCTGCCTCGTTGCCTATGGATGCACCCTTTCTGAACCGGAGTTTACCCGCTTTTTCGAGGAACGCCTCGCTAACAGTGGAGTTCCCCATCCCACACGTTTTCTGGAACTCTTCCGTGATAAAGGATTAAGAACACTTGTACGGGAAGGTCGCTTTGTAACCTTGCTGGAGAATAAAAGCCTGAACGCTTTCCTCCAACTACGCAATACTCAGCAAGTCATGGAAAAAATTATTTGATATGCCGCCAAAGGAACTTGAACAGCTCTATTAAAAATTATAAAATCAACGCGATGCATTCCACAGGCGAAACAGACACACCAAACGAAAAACAGATGGGATGGGGAGAAGGTGCCCGTTTCCTCCTTACTGCAGCATGTGCTATTATCGTTCTCTTTGGCCTGAGAGAAGCCAAAGACATGCTCCTGCCGATTGTCATGGCTGTGTTTCTGGCGGTAATAAGCTATTCTATTACAGACATTCTGCGCCGCTGGCTGCACTTTCCTCACTGGCTCGCTGTATTCTTCACCGTAGTGGCAGATGCCGGCATCATTTATGGCGCAGCTTCTCTTGTGAGAATACTGGCAGCTGATATGCAGAACACTCTCAGTGGCCCCTTTATGGAGCAAATGTACCAAAAGTACCAGTTCCTCATGCATCTGCTCGAAGACTGGGGCTACAGCTCTGACGCACAACAGTTCATTCAGAACCCGCGAGATTACATAAGTCCTTCGTATATTATCAGTATTTCTCAGAAACTGGGCGGCCAAGTCATTTCCATGACCTCTGTGACTGTTCTCGTTCTCGTGCTGATGACATTCCTGCTTGGTGAGGCTCCCCTCTTCATGAAAAACTTCCGTTCCTTGCCTAACAGCATGCAGGGTAAAGGAAAAGTGGTGGACGCGCTCAAGAGTATCCAGCGCTATCTTTTCATCAAAACGATTGCCAGCGCCTGTACCGGCCTGCTCGCTTGGTGGCTGTGCCACGCCATGGACGTTCCGTTTGCTTTCCTGTGGGGGCTGGTAGCCTACCTGCTGAACTACATTCCTACCATCGGTTCCATTGTGGCAGCTATTCCGCCTATCATTCTTGCTCTTATCATGGGTGATGTCGGTGATATGCTTGTTGTGTCTGCCGGCTACATCGCCATTAATTTCGCAATAGGTAATGGCGTAGAACCGCTATTCCTTGGTAAAGAGTTCGGGATTGCCACTTCCGTAGTACTGCTTTCCGTTATCATCTGGGGATGGGTTTGGGGGCCTTGCGGCATGCTGTTGGCCGTGCCCATCACCGTTATGTTAAAACTCGCCTTTGAAAATTCAAGGGATCTTTACTGGGTGGCTGCCATCATTGATGACCATCCCAACACGGACGAAAAAGATTTAAATAACAAAGAAATAACAACAAATACACAATAATCCATGCATTCATTCGCATACAACAACGGCACGCTGTGCTGCGAGGGCGTGAATCTCGCAGATATCGCACATGCCGTCGGCACCCCCACCTTCGTCTACAGCCGCCAGACCATCATGGATGATCTGGCAGAACTGCAGCAAGAGCTCGCTCCGCTGGATGCTCATGTAGCCTATGCCGTGAAAGCCTGTTCCAACAAGGCCATCCTTAACCTCATGGCGAAACAGGGCGTTGGCTTCGATATCGTCTCCGGCGGCGAACTCTGGCGTGTTGTCAATGCAGGTGGCGACCCCACCCTGTGCACCTACGCCGGCGTAGGCAAGACTGAGGCGGAAATCCGCTATGCGCTCTCGCTGAACATCTACTGCTTCAACTGTGAAAGCGAGAACGAGTTGCGCGAAATCAATCGAATCGCCGGTGAAATGGGCGTAAAAGCACCCGTAGCTGTTCGTGTGAACCCCAATGTGGAGGCTAACACGCATAAGTACATCACCACCGGCACCAAGGAGAATAAGTTCGGTGTAGACTTTGCCCGTATCGAAGAGCTGTACGCCACCATTGCCGCGGAGATGCCGAATCTCCACATTCGCGGTCTCCAGATGCACATCGGCTCCCAGCTCACGCAGGTAGAGCCCTTTGTGAAGGCTGTGACGAAGGTAGCCCCGCTTGTCGCTAAGTTTAAGGAGCTTTACAACATCGAGTTCTGGAGTATCGGCGGCGGCATCGGCATCGTGTACGATGGCTGCTTGGCCTCCGGCAAGGAGGAATGGTGGGCAGCCCATCCTGAGCAGATTACACTTAAGAGCTACGTTCAGTCTCTCATTCCCCTGCTGCAGCCGCTTGGCCTGAAGATTCTTCTGGAGCCCGGCCGCCGCTTGGTGGGCAATGCCGCTTGCATGCTGACCACCTGCCTGTACGAGAAGAAGGGTGAAGCCAAGACCTTCAAGATGATTGACGCCGGCATGAATGACATTATTCGCCCGGCCCTCTACGAAGGCTACCACGAAATCTGGCCCGTGAAGGAACACAGCGGTGATACCATCGTGGCCGATATAGTAGGCCCCATCTGCGAGAGCGGCGACTTCCAGGCTCAGAACCGCGAGATTGCGGATGTTAAGCCAGGCGAGATTCTCGCCGAGATGAGCGCCGGCGCCTACGGCTTCAGCATGGCCAGCACATACAACTCTCGCCCTCTGGCAGCAGAGGTACTGGTGGACGGCGACAAGTGGCACATCATCCGCCGTCGACAGACGCTGGAGCAGATAGTAGCAGACGAGTGCCTGCCCGAGTAAATACCACGCCATGATTACACTCACTAATCTGACAGCGGGGCCCGAAATCGGCGCGAACTGTTACCTTCTGGATATGGAGGGCTCACGCATCGTGCTTGATTGCGGTATGCACCCCAAGCTGGATGGCAATGCAGCCAAGCCGAATTTCTCCCTCATCGGAGCGGCAGATCCGGATGCCATCTTCATCACCCACTCGCACTTGGATCACATCGGCACCCTGCCCGTGTTTCAGGACGAGTACCCGCGCGCCGAGGGCATCATGACGGTCGGCACGGCAGAGGTTGGCGACGCTATGCTCCACAACTCCGTAAACGTGATGACTGCCAAGCGTATGGGTGAAGGTATCATCGAGTACCCTTTCTTCACCCATGGAGAGTTACAGCGCCATGTTAATGCTTGGGTCACTCGCCCTTACAACGAGTCCTTCCGCACCGGTAACAACGGCACCATACTTGCCACCCTGCACGATGCCGGGCACATCCTCGGCTCCTGCGGCGTATTACTGGAGGGAATGAGCGGCACAACAGTTTTCTACACCGGAGACGTTCAGTTTGATAATCAAACTCTTATCGGTGGTGCAGACTTTCCACAGAGCGGAGTGGATGTTCTCATCATGGAGTGCACTCACGGCCTCAAAGACCGCGACCCGGATTACACACGCGAAAAAGAACTGCTGCGCTTTGCGAGCGCTATACGTGAGGTGCTGGAAGACGGCGGCGCCGTGCTCATCCCCGTATTCGCCCTTGGCAAAAGTCAAGAGCTCCTCTGCGAAATCGGCAAATTCAAGCGAAAAGGGCTCATCCCGGATGCTCCCGTATACTTTGGCGGCCTGAGCTCCAAAATCACGCAAGTTTACGACCGCCTTTGCGACAGCACTCCCCGCCTCAAACCGGGCTATCGCCTCAAAGACGACGTGGAGACTCACGGATTACCCAAGCAGGACAAGGGACCGCTTGTTGCCACGCCCGGCAATATCTACCTCGTTTCCAGCGGCATGATGAGTGAACACACCGTTTCCTACAAAATGGCCGCTCAGGTACTGCCGCACAAAAAAGACGCCATCCTCTTCGTAGGTTATAGCGACCCGGAATCCCCCGCGGGACGCATTAAGGCCACCCAGCCCGGCGAGAACGTGAAGCTTAACGGCAAGGGGCAAGCATACCCCCTGCTTTGCCGCACCGAGTGTTTCGACTTCTCCGGCCACGCCACCCGCGCCGCGCTGGTGGACTACGCCTGCCGCCTGCGCCCCCACACCGTCGTGCTCGTACACGGCGATGAGGAAGCCATGGCCAGCATGCAGGCCACACTGACAGAAGCCTTGCCCGACAGTCGCATCCTCTGCCCCCGCCCGGGCAAAACAGTGCGCTTAGCCTGATATTCGACACCTTGCCATGTTTTCCAAACTTTTTGGATGAATCAAAAAAAACATGGCAAGGTGTTGCTCCTTTTGAAACAAAGAGCAAAGAATGAGAAGCCAGCTTTGCGGAATAAATTTACCCAATGCCCTCAAACAATAAAGTAGACGCTTTGTTCAATGCAGCGAAGCGAGGCGATGCGGAGAAAATCGCAAAGCTTCGCAGAAAGGCGCTTCAGGTTACGTGGTATGACGATGACGATAATACACCCCTGCACCACGCTGCGCAGGGAGGCCACACGGCTGCGGTGTATGAACTACTGAAGCGCGAAGGAGCTTCGGCCATCAATACGTGTAATCTGGCAGATGAAACGCCCTTCACTCTGGCTGTGCAACATGGCCACACAGAAATTGTGCGGCTGATGCTCAGCGTGGGAGACGTTGACATAAACAAGCTGAATGCACTGGGTCGCACAGCTCTGCATATCGCGGTAGAGCACAGAGCAGGCGCGGATATGATACACCTCCTGCTGTCCGCATACGCAGACATACACGCGAAAGATTTTCAGAAACGAACCCCGCTTTCTCTGACCCGCGAAATGGGTGATACAGAGATTGAAGAGCTGATGCGACGCGAAAATCCCGCGCTGCGACGGGCGGCGCGAGAGGGCAATGTCGACAAATTACGCCGACTGCTGGCAGAAGGTGCAGATTTGAACGCTCGCGACTTGTCAGGCAACTGCGCACTTGCTGAAGCTCTCGATTTTGAACAGAGGGAAGCTGTGGACATGTTGATAGCGGAGGGTGCGCGACTGACTCTCGGTGAAATGATTGGACGGGGAGACGCCAATAATGTGAAGGTCCTGCTGCAGAGCGGTGCCAACGTCAATGAGCAAACACTCGATTTCAGTACCCCGCTCCTGAGTGCCATTGATGAGCAGGATGCAGAAATAGTAGCACTTTTACTTGCTGCCGGCGCGGATGTGAATTTAGCATCTATGAGTGGCACTCCGCTTACTGCCGCAGCATGGCGAAACAACACCGATATCGTTCAAATGCTTATTGATGCCGGAGCCGATGTCAATGCGCTCGATTACCATGGCAAGACAGCATTGATCGAAGCAATTTTGCTCGGCAAATCACAGCATGTTTCGCGCCTTATCCACGCCGGGGCCGATGTCAACCTTGCCGATTCCAATGGCACAACTCCCCTGCACCAAGCCATCATGCAGGATTACGTCACCATCGTCCGAGCCCTGCTTGCAGCCGGAGCCAATCCTGATGGCTCATGTCTGTACGGATTAACGCCGAGGCAATGGGCAAGCGACAAGCCGAAAATCGCGGCTATTATTCAGCAGCAAGTTCCGCTTCCGCCTGTTCAATAGCAATTGTCAGCTCCTCCCAGCGTGTATAGAGAGCCTCTGATTCGCGCTCCAAAGTCTGGTACTGCTGAGTGAGTTCCATGAGCTTCTGGTTATTGCTCATGTTGGCCGGGTTCTCCAGCTCAGCAGAAATGGCATCTTTTGCCTCATCCTTTTCGGCAATTGCCAGTTCCACCTGTTCCAACTCAGTTTGAAGAGGCTTCAGAATGCGGGCACGGCGCTCGCGCTCCTGAGCACGCGCACGGCGGGCATCCTTCTTATTAACGATACCGGCGGCAGGATCTGCAGCGGTTGAAGACGGAGTGGCAGCCGTAGCAGCTTCCTTCAGGCGACGCTCCTCAGCCTCCACGGTTTCAATGTACTGAGAAACATTCCCGTGGAATAGGCGCGGGGCATGCCCAAGGCGGAACTCCAGCACTTTATTAACAATCGGGTCAAGGAACTGACGATTGTGAGAAACAATACAGTACGAACCGGGATACTCGGCCAGTGCCGCTTGTAGCACATCCTGACTCTGGAAGTCCAAGTGGTTCGTCGGCTCGTCCATGATAAGAAAGTTTGCAGGCTTCAGTAGCATGCAAACCAAAGCCACACGTGAACGCTCGCCACCACTCAGCACCCCAATCTTCTTGAAGACATCATCACCACGGAACAGGAAGCAGCCCAGAATGTTGCGCACCAGAGGGCGGGTCTCGCGGCTAGCCGCGGCTTCCACACACTCAAGCACAGTCTGCTCGTTATTGAGCACATCTGCGTGAGTCTGTGAGAAGAACGCCACCTGCGTGTGATGACCAAAGGAGAATTTGCCACTGTCTGGCTCCTCGGTACCGGATATAATTCTGGTGAACGTAGACTTACCGGAACCATTCACACCCACAATGGCGATGCGGTCTCCCTTGTCCATTCGGAAGTCATAACCATCCAGCAAACGTATGGGACCATACGCCTTGGAGGCTTTTTCCAAATGCACAACGGTATTACCACCGGGCGGAGGCGGCGGGAAATGGAAGCTCATCACAGCGTCATCATCCTCCACCTCGATAATCTCTATCTTTTCAAGCTGCTTAATGCGGCTCTGCGCTTGGCTGGCTTTGGTCGCCTTAGCGCGGAAGCGGTCAATGAATGCCTGCGTTTTAGCAATCTCACGCTGCTGAGCCTTAGCCTGACGCAGCAGGATTTCCTTGCGAGCCTTGCTCTCCTTCAGGTAGAAGGAGAAATTACCGGAGTATTCCTCCGCACGGCCGTGATGGAAAGCTATCGTGCGAGTGACAAGGCTATCCAGCAGAGCAATATCGTGGCTGATAATGCAGATAGCCCCGCGGTAATTACGCAGGTTCTGCTCCAGCCAGCGCTGGCTCTGAATATCAAGGTGGTTCGTCGGCTCGTCCAGCAGCAAAACTTCCGGCTCCTGCAGCAGCAAACGAGCCAAGGCTATACGCATCTGCCAACCACCGGAAAACTCGCCGCAATCGCGCGTAAAATCCTTATCTGCAAAGCCAAGTCCGCGCAGAATAGACTCCGTGCGCGGACGCAGCGAGGCAGCATCGCGGTCTTGCAGAATAAGCTCCAAACGCCCGATTTCTTCCAGCGTATCGCGGTATTCCGCACTGTCAGCGGGCAAGTTCTGCAAATCAGCGGACAATTCATCCACTGTTTGCTGAAGTTCCACAATATTCCCTACAGAACCCAGCACCTCATCCAGCAGAGGACGCCCGGAAATATGAATACCATCCTGCGGCAGATAGCCCACATGTGTGTGCTTAGGCAGCAGGACTTTACCGTGGTCAGGCTCCTGCACCCCCACGATACACTTCATGAGGGTCGATTTTCCGGCACCATTTTGCCCCGCGAAAGCGATGCGCTCCCCTCGTTCTACAACGAAGGAGAGCGAATCAAAAAGTACGCGGGGACCGAACTCAATGTGCAGGTCCTGGACGGCAAAAACCATTACTTACCGAGTTTGCTGTTCCAGCGAGTAATGTTGGAGGCCTGTTCCTCGAACAAATCTGCGCAGTCATCGTGAATCACGATGTCAGTAATCTTGTCACCCTGGCGAACAGAGTCCACAACCTTCTGGTCCTCAGGGGAGCATACCTCACCGAAAATGGTGTGCTTGCCATTGAGCCAGTCCGTGGGAACATGGGTGATGAAGAACTGGGAGCCATTGGTGCCCTGACCCGTCCAGCTTCTGCCGGCATTAGCCATAGCAAGCAGACCGGGGCGGTTGAACTTGAGGTCGGGACGGCACTCATCATCAAACTTGTAGCCGGGGCCACCACAGCCGGTACCATCAGGGCAGCCACCCTGAATCATGAAATCAGCAATCACGCGGTGGAAAGTAAGGCCCTTATAGAAGCCACGCTGAGCCAGATTCAGGAAGCTAGCAGCAGTCATGGGGGTCTTGGAAGCGAAAACAGTCAGGTTGATATCGCCACGGCTGGTCTTGATGGTGATTTTCTTGTCAGTTGCCATGCGCGCACCATACCAGCATACATCAAGCTGTTCAAGAAGAAAGAGTGACATGGTATCTACATTCTGCTGATTAAGGCTTGCGTTTGTAGGGGTGGGTGTCCTATAATGCCGGTCATGAAGAAAACAGCTCTACTCACCATACTGGCCCTTCTCGGCATAACAAGTGCCGGCGCCGCAGAACCTGAAATGCGTGCAGCTCTGGCAAAATGGGAACAGCAGATGACAGAGTACCGCGCAGCACTGCAGGTGGCAAACACGGACGAACAGCGTGCAGCTGTGCGTGTACCGGATGGCCGTGATATGGCTGCAGAGCTCTGGCGCAGTGTCAACCGCAAAGTAGGTGAGCGTGAAGAGCTGGTACGCCCTACCGCTCAGGAGCGCATGAACGGAGCTGTGGACGAGCGCAAAATGGTGTCCATCTATGAGTTTGAACAGCCATGGGCTGCCCCCGCCGTAGTATGGTTTCTCAATCATCCGGATGCCTTTGCTCAGGTATTCGGCAACAGACAGCGCCAGATTTCCTTCTATGCGAATGCCCTGCTGGAGAGCGTAAACCGAGTTCACTTCAGCAGCCCATATATCGCCGACGCCTGCGCTAAGCTCTCAGAGAGCCAAAGCGTAAGAGTATATGAACTGCTGCAGAAAATCTACATCCGCAATCAGGATTTAACAGCCCGCGCAGGTGCAGCTATGGCCATGTGTATCATGCTCACTAATCCGACCATTCAGGGCGCGGAAGGCAGTGCCGCCATGGCTCGCAGCAAACAGCTCTACTTCCTGCGCCAAGCGGCCCGCATTTCTCCGGAAGATACAATGTTTGGAACGCGCTCCATGAATGATGCTATTCTGGAAATGACCTATGTTCTGCGAAACCTCAGCGTGGGCAGCATCCCGCCCCAACTGACGGTTAAGGGAATGGATGGCAATGAGACAACCTTCCCGGTACAAGGCCGAGCCAACCTCATTTTCTTCTGGTCCCCTGCTGAGCAGGTAGGCCTGAATGTCGTTACAAAGCAGCATCTGCTCGCTCAGCAGTTCCCCGGGCTGGTATTCTGCCCCATCACGGTACATGCTAATCACGGAGAATGGCTCATGGAGCTGCGCCAACTTGGCATCGTGGGTAACTGCTTCATGGATAATGAGCAGAACAGCAACGGCAAGGCATACCGAATCACGCAGCTTCCCACCGCTGTACTCGTGGGGCCTGATAGCCGCATTCTTTTCATAGGCTATCCGAATCTCGGCCTGCAGACGGCGCTGGATAATCTCTATGCCAGTCAGAGAGAGCGTGGCGCCCGCGTTGCCGTGGAAGGCACCCCTGGTGGAGAGGATGCCCCCACTATTCAACCCGGTTCACAGCCCACGGGTCCCTCCGGCAGTCAATCTGCTCCTCCCGCCCTGCGTGATATGCCTGACGACCTCTGATGTCTTCCATGCTCCCCATTGAGGCCATTCGGCCGGATATAGATGAAGCCGTGCGTAAGCCCGGCTTCTGTGTCTTGCTCAGCGCGCCGACCGGCAGCGGCAAGTCCACCCGTGTACCCCTTATGCTGGAAGCCGGCGGCGTAGCGGAAAGAGGCACAATCATCGTTGTCCAGCCCCGAAGACTCGCAGCACGGCTTCTGGCCGGCTATGTCGCACGTCAATACCCATGCTCACTTGGCAAGGAAGTAGGCTATACTGTACGCTTTGACTCCCGCCAGAGTGCCGCGACACGCATTCTGTACGTGACGGATGGCATACTGGAGCGCCGTCTCACGGAAGATCCGGAGCTGAAAGGAGTCAGCGCCGTTATCTTTGATGAAGTTCACGAGCGACGCCTCTCCGGTGACCTGTGTCTGGCGCGCGTGCTAGAATTACAGCGCAGCTCGCGCAAGGATATAGGCGTCTTTGTGATGTCCGCCACGCTTGAGTTGGATAAGCTGCAGGATTACCTCCCGCAGGCAACTGTTCTTCGAGCTGAAGGACGCATGTATCCTGTGGAAATAAGCTACATGCCCCCCGCACCGGTACGTGACAGCCGCGGCTATGTGAATCTACCCCCAGTGTGGGAACAGTGCGCTGCCGCAGTACGAAAGCTGACGGAACAACCGGACGCCGGCGACATCCTCGTATTCCTTCCCGGCACATACGAAATCCGCCGAACTGTGGAAATCCTTGAGAATGTTGGCTGGCTGCGAGGACGCGAGGTATATGCTCTTCACGGTCAGCTTACGCCTGATATGCAAGCCCGTGCCGTGGACAAAGGTGATGTTCCCCGCATCATCGTGAGCACGAATATCGCGGAAACCTCACTGACCATCGAAGGCGTGCGCTCCGTGGTGGACAGCGGCACAGCCCGTGAATCCCGTTGGGACCCGGTTCGCGGGTTGAGTACCCTTCATGTTGTTCCCATCTCACAGGCTCAGGCAGAACAACGCACAGGCCGAGCCGGTCGACTGGGCCCGGGACGCTGCATCCGCCTCTGGAGTGAAGCGGAGCACCGCCGCCGCTGCCCCTATCCGGCACCGGAAGTCCACCGAGCAGACATATCTGCCGCCTTTTTGAACCTGCTGGCATGGGGGTGCAAAGGCCTGAACGGCATACGCTCTTTCCGCTGGCCGGACGCCCCCACAGAGGCGGAAACCACACGAGCTTGGACTCTGCTGCAGGAGCTTGGTGCCATCACGGAAAATGGCGAGCTAAGCCCCATCGGCCGCCAAATGCTCCGCTACCCACTTTCCCCTGTGCTATCGCGCCTTCTGGTGGCCGGAGCCGAATACAACTGCACGGCGGAAGCAGCAGCCATTGCCGCTTTGATCCAAGGTGAAAATGTGGCTCTCGCTGCAGGCCTGAGCGACAAGCTGCATGAAGAAGAGGACTTCACGGATTTCCAAGCGGAGTGGCGTGCTGTACAGGAAGCCGAGCGCCTCAGATATGATGCCGTGGCCTGCACGCGCCTAGGCATCATGGCACGAGCTGCGCGAGAAGTACAAGCTGCATACCGCCAGCTCATGCGAGGGGATAACAGCTCCCCGGATTTCGCTGTGAACAAAAGCGGCGTGATCTCCGCCCTGCTCGGCTCATTTCCGGCAAACGTGGCCGCGAAAAACAGCGCTGCAACCGGTACCGCTCGTATCACTTCACGCCGCAGCGGAAAAATAGCCTCAGCCGTGGCAAAACAGGCAGATATTTTTCTTGCCGCTGAAATTGCAGAGATAGGCGGCAAGGGAGTAGAAACTAGGCTGAGCCGCTGCACGCATCTGCAACTGAGCGATTTAGTTACGCACGAGGATGATATCCCCGTATATGACTCCACTCGCAAGAGAGTGCTGAACATGCACCGCACGCTTTACCGAGATTTGGTACTGAACGAGAAAGAAACCGGTGACGCCTCCCCTGACGATGCCGCGCCACTTCTGGCAGACCGCGTGGTACGCGGCGAACTCAGATTGGAGGGCTGGGATGGCCACGTGCTGCAGTGGATTAACCGCCTCACCTGCCTCCGCAACGCCATGCCGGAGCTGGACATACCTGAGTTCGGCGAAGAAGACCGGCTGGTGGCCATTACAATGCTCTGCGATGGAGCCGTCAGCTATAAAGAAATTGCGGCTCGCCCGGTATTGCCCATTCTTGGAGAATGGCTTTCCCCTTGGCAGAAAGAATGCTTAAATCGCTATGCTCCCAAGGCCATCAAGCTGGCAAATGGGCGGGAGGTAAAGCTTCTGTACCGAGAGGATGGCACCCCGAGCTTCGGGCTCAAGTGTCAGCTGCTCTTTGGCGTACCCACCACCCCAACCATAGCGGATGGGCGTGTGAAGTGCCTCATTGAAATCCTTGCGCCGAATCAGCGCCCGTATCAGACCACATCAGATATGGAATCCTTCTGGCGAAATGGTTATCCGCAGATGAAAAAAGACCTTGCGGGCAGATACCCCCGCCATGACTGGCCGGATAAAGCCCCGGATGCAAAATAAAATCACCGTGCCCTCACGTAGGCACGGTGATATAAAGCGTGTTACGGATAATTTACTTACCCAGCAGCTCTGCAAGCACCTCTAGGCAACGAGCATTTTCACGCTCTGTACCAACGGTGATGCGTACATACTCAGGCAGCCCGTAGCCATCCATGTGGCGGAGGATTACGCCCTTGGCCAGAGCGTCATTGAACACCTTGCGGCCCTGCCCGGTTTTCACCAGAATGAAGTTCGCCTGGCTGGGAACATAATCAATGCCCCAAGCCTCAAAGGCTGCATAGTACTGCTTCTTACCACGGTTCACCATATCAACGGAGGCGGCAAGATGCTCAGCATCATCCAGAGCAGCCACAGCGGCCACCTGTGACATGAGATTCATGTTGAACGGCGTGCGGGCCTTGTTCAGCAGGTCGGCAATCTCGGGAATCGTCACGCCATACCCCGCGCGCAGACCGGCAAGGCCGTATGCCTTGGAGAATGTGCGCAGCAGAATGACGTTCTTTCCGGCCTTCACATACTTGAGCGTATCAGGCTTGTCATCCGCAAAATCAATGTAAGCCTCATCGAACGCTACAATAACGTGCTCAGGGACAGCCTCCATGAAGGCATCCATCTCAGCCTGAGTTACAACAGTACCGAGAGGATTGGCCGGATTCGTGATGAACACAAGGCGGGTCTGCGGAGTAATAGCGGCAAGAATAGCCTGCAAATCGGAACTGAAATCGTCCTTGATAGGAGCCTCCACATACTTAGCGCCGAAAAGCTTGCACATGATGGGATACATGGAGAAGCTATGGCGGGCAGCAATGAGCTCAATCCCCTCATGAAGGCAAGCATGGCACAGCAACTCGATAAGCTCACTGCTGCCGCTACCCACTACAGTCTGGTCAAACGCCACCCCAAAGCGCTCTGCAATTTTGCTGCGCAGAGTAAAGGAAGCGCCGTCCGGGTAAATGTGCACTCCGGTAGCAGCCTTCTGGATGGCCTCAATGGCTTTAGGAGACGGCCCGAGAGAATTTTCATTGGACGCGAGCTTCACAATATCGGCTGGACTCATACCCAGCTCACGGGCTGTTTCCTCGATGGGCTTGCCGGGCTGGTAGGCTACCAGATCCAGCACGTACTGATTGGCATACTGAGAGATGTTGCTCATGGCTTGCTATTTCGAGCGGCATTATAATACCTGTCATGTGCAAACTCAAGCCTTGAATCCGCCATGATTATCAGATAAAATCAATCCCATGAAAAAATGGCACAAGCGGACACTCATCGTCCTGATACTGGGTGCTCTGGGCATCGTGGCTCTTGGGTTCCGCCCGGCACTTTCTGAGGACGAGTTCGTACAGCTTACCCACACTATACAAGAAGTGCAGCTGCCGGAACATCTGGCTGACAGCGATTTCTCTTTCTCGCATACCATTAAGCTCCACGAGCCTCACCGCGGAACCTGGTACGATGGCGGCTTGCAGAGCGTCCATCCGCTGATTCATCCCGCAGAGTGGAACATCCGGGTCTACTGCGAAAATGGCAAATTGAAAGTAGCTGCTGAGCCCCCTGAGATTCGCTCAGATATGGCGCAGATGCAGGTTTCATGGTTCGCCGGCATAGGAGATGTGAACCACGTCCGCCGCCCCAATGGCCGCACCCATGCTGAATATCTTCTGCATATCGGCTGCAGTATGAAGCGAACGGGTTGTTTCTGGGAAGAGCCTCAGCGAGAGATGTTCATTCAGTTCATCACGGTGGATGTGGATGATAAAACGGCAGATTTCGGCACAGCGCTGCTCACCTCGACACAGGACCCCTTCTTCACCCGATTCAAGCAGAGCACCGAAGGACCGGCTCCTGAACTGCCGGCCCGCTACTGCGATAGCCCCATGGAAAATGCGCTCATGCGTCTGCTGCATATGCTCTCAGCCTGTACGGCAGATACCCATGAGATACTCACTCCCCGCATCATCACCGGCGCCACGCAGCTTTCTCGGTTCGCCTCAGAGGCTTCTTGGCCGGACTGCTGGGGCCCCGCTTCTGAAACAGCACGCAAAATTTCCTACCGAGTAGGCCCCACACTCCTTTATTTGGCAGAGAACGAATGTTTCGGCAATCAGCAGCTCATCGACTTCATCAATGGGCCGGTTTTCGCCAAAGTTTTCGGCGAAAACTTTAGTGAAGCAAAAAATGGCGATGAGCTCGACGTTCTTGAAGGCGTTGAAATTGAGATAATAAGAGATTCTTCTTCCCCATCGCAGGAATAAAATTCAAAAATAAATTAAAAAAATGCAATTTTTCTGTAGAATTTAAGAATTTAATGCGTTCTTAAGAGTAGACCGGGGTGAGAGCCGGTCTGAGAGAAGACAGAAAAACTGTTTTTCATAGAGTAGGTGTAAGTACAAAAACGACCGGATTGCCCATGGGGCGCCGGTCGTTTTTGTTTACTCAGATATAAAGCTTCTCCATATCATCAGGCACATGTATGGTGCCCTTGAAGTGTTCCGCGGCCTCAGCGGTGTAGGTACTGCGGCGAGAGGCGAGAGTCTTATCCTCAGTATGGTACAGCAGAAGATTCTTCACACCCAGCCCTGCGGCAAGACGCCCGGCATCAAGTGCGGTACTGTGGTGTTTCTCATAAGGCTTGAAGCGCTCGCGGTCAGCGTACAAACAAAAAGCTTCACAAAGTAACCAGTCAGCCCCCTGAGCATAAACCTTGGCGCACTCGTTATATGGCTCATCACCTAAGCACGTCAGGCGACGTCCATCCGGCAATTCAAGACTGAATCCATACTGCTTCGCCTTGGTGGAACCAATATCAAAAGCCTGAGCCTGCATACCGGCAGCACAGAACGCCTCACCATCAGCCAGCGGATGCAGCAGAATGTCTGCATGTAAATGCTTGCAAACCTTGCCCGGCAACGTGTGGCGGCAGATGAGTTCAAGTGTATTCAAGCCTTCGTCATGGCCGTACAGATGAAGTTCACCGGAATACTTACCGGCATTCATAGCCTGAGCAATCATACGCACCACCCAAACTACGCCAAAAATGTGGTCTGTATGCGTATGCGTGAGGAAAATATCGTGAATATCAGAAAGCGGCACCGATGCTTGTTCCAGTCGAGCCAGAATACCATTTCCTCCACCGGCGTCCACAAGAAGCACTTGCTTTCCATTGCGGATGGTAAAACAGGTGTTGTAACATTGAGTCACAGCGGCGTTTCCAGTACCAAGCATCGTCAGTTCTATCATGGGGCTCAGTATAACACCTGTGCGCATGGGAGGCAAGTACATAACACGTTAGCGAGATAGATTGCAGCACTCCACAAGTGAGAATAAAATGCCCTCATGGGGCATACACAAAGAATTCACTTCATTATCATCTTTCTGCTGGTGAGCTTTAACCTTCGGATGAGTTTCTCCGCGGCAGACCCGCTGTTGGTATTTCTGATGAGAGATTTAGGGCTGAGCATCAGCGGCAGCGGACTGTTCGGACTTCTGCCCATCATCGCTCTGGGTGTGGCAGCGCCACTCGGGGCGAACCTGACGGCACATATCAGGCCGCGAATGCTTATCATCTACTCTCTTCTTCTGGCGCTTATAGGGGTAGTATGGCGAAGCTACGGAGGAATACCGGGGCTGTACGGCGGCACGATTATTATCGGGCTCGGGCTGGGAATTACCGGCTCTGTTATTCTCGGTATCGTGAAACAAGAATTCGCCTCTGACGCCGCACAAATTATGGGTGCCTACACGGCCTGTGTAAGCCTCGGCACAGCCGTGGGCTCAGGCGCCTCTGACCCGATAGCGCTTGCGCTCGGCGGCTGGCAGCAGGGATTACTGTTCTGGGGACTACCGCTACTGGTGGCCACACTGCTGTGGGCAGAGCTTATCATGTTCACCCCGGAACAAAAGAAGGAAGAACGCACGATACATGCGCCCATGCGTCCCCTTTTTCGGCAGAAAAAAGCATGGTTCGTCAGCCTGTTCTACCTCTGCCGAGTAGCGGGTGCTTGGCTACTGATTGTATGGATGGCCACGCTGATGAGACGGCGCGGGCTTCCGCTCGTTGAAGCGGGGCTGGTACTTTCACTATCCACGGCATGTCAGATACCGGCCTCCCTTCTCAGCAGCCATATGGCAAAGTGGCTGGGTGGCCAAGGAAAGCTGATGAGCGTGGCCATCGCACTCTCCTGCATCAGCTGCTGGGGATTATTGCTCGGCCCCCTGCACCTCTGGCCCTTATTTTCCATTCTGCTGGGGCTCAGCTTAGGAAGCATCTTCGCACTGGGTATGGAGCTGATTATCATGAGCTCCGCAGATGAAGGCACCACTGTGGCGCTTTCCGGTATGGCGCAGGGACTAGGCTTCATCGGTGGTGGGCTTCTGGCTTGGGCAGCCAGTCCGGCCATGCAGACCACTAGGCCGGATATATGGATGGCAGTACTTTACACCTCCATTGCACTCAGCGGGCTATTCTTCGGGCTACGTTGCATCCGTCCGGGTATCTGCCGGGTGTAAGTGCTCATCAGAGCACGTTATTACTCCACTGAGGTGTGGGCTGAGGCTCAGCAAGGCCGCAAATGCGGTCAATCATGCGGTCCCAGTATTCCTGTCCCTGTTCAATATCAATCTGAATACGCAGGAAGTAAATGGGCACCTCCATCTCACCGGGTTTCAGGAAACGCACGGCGTCCTTCTCCGTGGTAACGATGATATCCATAGCGCGGTCAGCACAGCGCTCTACGAAGGTTTCCAAATCCGCCTGGTCGAACCAGTAATGGTCCGGATAGCGGCGGCGGATTTCCACATGCGCGCCCAAATCTTCCACGAGCCCTTCAAAGCTTTCCGGGCGTGCAATACCGCTCATACAGGCCACGTATTTACCCTTCAGGAAACTCAGCGGCTGACGCTCGCCGGTAAAGATATTCTCAAGATAGGAGGGGCCGTGATTCGTCACAATGATATCCGCAGTCTTGTTATACTTGCGAATAGTGGTGATGAGCTCACCCTGCGGCTTGCCGCCACTCTTCGTGAGAATGATGTAACTCGCACGGGCCAGACTGGAACGAGGTTCGCGCATCGTTCCTCGGGGCAGCAGCGAACCGGTACCAAAGGGGAAACCGCAATCCACCAGCACGATATCAATCTCATGCTTGAGCTTCAGATACTGCATGCCGTCATCCAGAATAAGGGTATTTCTTCCCAGCTGCTCAATGGCAAAAATGCCGGACTTCACGCGGTCTTTATCCACCAGCACAGCTACGCCATCCAGATTTCGGGCCAGCATGAAGGGCTCATCGCCTGCGTAAAGGGGGCCAAGATAACGAGTCACACCATCACTGGCAATCTTAGGCAGGTGCGTCACGGGCTTACCATTGCTGTCAAACCACTCCTGTGGTTCATCAAGTGGCTCACTCTTATAGCCTCGCGTCAGAATGGCACATTTACGACCACGCTCTGCAAGAGTGCGGGAAAGCAACTCCACCACGGGAGTTTTACCGGTACCGCCGGCCGTGATATTACCCACGCTCACCACAAACGTGCCCAGATATCGCACGGTCTTCAGGCGGCGGCGGAATAAAAACAGGCGCGTCTTTATCAGTATGTAAAAGAAGAAGCTCGCAAATCGCAGCGCACACTTCATCAACCACGCACGAAAACCATGCGCCCGCCCGAACACCACTTCGGTGCCCCATTCAGCGAACTCATCCATGCGTGACTTCATACCGAGTATTCTACTCCTCTCAGCCTCACATGTCAACAGAGAAGATACGGAAAAATTAAATATTTACAAAGACAGGCAGGCGAGCAGTCGCTGCACACGCGGGCCTGGAAGATACCCCAGCTCCATTCCGCGCATGACATAAGCAAAGGACAAGCCATCTTCAGGGCGGCAGAAGGCAAAGGAACCGCCGGCGCCTGCATGCCCAAAACCACCACCGGGGAAATAGGCAGAAGGTTCACACATTGCGCCGCAAGTAAAGGAAGTGTGCTCTAGCAGAGTACAATCCATACCACAGCTGAGCGGCGTGCTCATCCACTCTGCCACATCAGAGGCAAAAGGAGAGACCGGTAGCAACCCAAGCAGCGCTTGATAAAAAGCGGCCAGTCCACGCGCTGTAGCCACACCGCCCTTCGCGGGAGAGCCACACTGCCAAGCGGCAGGAGTGGACATTTCACGCGGCGAGTTCAGCCCAACGATGCTATGGAAAGCCCGGTGTACTGGACTTACTTCATCAAAATATTCACGATAAAACGGCGTGCGAGGCATAGCGCCATTCATGCGGGGGGCGCGAAGTTGAGCAACTCGGCTGTACAGTTCCTCCGGGAAATGGCCAATGTAAAACTCCAGCCCCAAGGAAGCACGCACGTTCTTTTCCCAGTAATCGCTGACGCGCATACCGGTAAGCTCCAGCATCAGGATATCCACCAGAGGGCCAAAAGTCTGCGGGTGGTAGCCGTGTTGCGGAGGCGTCCACAAGGGGCGGCTTTGTTCAATGGCCTGACGACAGGCGTCCAAATCATTTATAGGAGCCGGCACTGTCAGCGCGGCCAGACCACTCTGATGGGAAAGCAGCTGGCCTACAGTAAGGTACGGCAAAGGAAAACGCGGCCACAAATCGCCAACCTCCAGTTCAGGCCCACGGCAGCAGTCATGCAGAGCTTGCAGAAGGCAAGCAGCGGCGGCAGGCTTTGTAGCAGAATATATAGGAACGAATGTTCCGTCATCCCACGGCGAACCATGGCCTGTATCACCCCCGCAAATGGTGATTAGCTCCTGCCCATCCTGCCACACGGAAACAGAGCCCCCCTGCTCACATCCATCAGCAAGATTCTGCTGGAAGGCCGTCTGCAGGCGGGAAATCATGGCTTATAAGGGCGGATGGCAACGACATGAGCCACCCCATCACACACACGGAAGCTCACCTCGAAAGGTTTGAGAATCACATGATACTCCCGTTCCGGATCCTGCTGGTAGGCCGGTCGGGGATCCTGAGCCAGCACCTCCATCATGGCCGTCACCCATTCACCAACGGCGGCTTTAGGCAAGGCGCAATCAATCTGCACCTCCAGCATGTGGCGAGGAGTGGCAGCGGTAAAACCGCCTAAAGCATCGGGGATGCTGTCGGAATAAGGAATATACGGCTTCACGTCGTAAATGGGCGTGCCGTCCACCATATCAGCGCCGGATACGCGCAGCACAGGCCCATCCTCCACCGAAACAAGGCGAACCACAGAAAGCCCAAGCCCGTTCGGGCGGAAAGGCGACCGCGTAGCAAAAACACCCATGCGAGTATTCCCGCCCAGCCGCGGGGGGCGCACCGTAGGATGCCAACCGGCACCCTCATTACAATGAAAGCCCCATATTACCCATAAATGGCTGAAGGCTTCAATACCTCGCACACATTCAGGATTTCTGAATGCGGGCTCAAAAACAATTTCCGAGATAACGTGAGGCGCAAGATTGCTCTGGCGGGGGACGCCAAATTTATCCGCAAAGGGAGAGCGTATATACGCCACTGGTTCCATCTCAGACACCGAAGAAATCACGCATCACCTGCTCATAAACGCCGCGCTTAAAGTCCGGCAGAGCGCCGAAGTCAAAATCAGCGGGCTGCACCCACTTGTAATCACGGAACTCCTTGTTATCCAACCAAGGTTCCGCCTCGTCGCTATGCATGAGACAAAGGAAATAATACTGCTCCTGACCGGCATAGGGAATACCGCGCTTGCGCAGAACGCGCTCACGCTCTGCAGGCGGATAATCATAGCGGTACGGGCCATGCTGAGCAATAACCTCGTATTCATTCGGACGGAAACCGGTTTCTTCCATCCCTTCGCGGCAAGCTGCGCTGAGCGGAGACTCCCCCTTCTTGATTCCCCCTTGGGGGAACTGCCATGCGCCGAGAGGTTTCACGCGTTCGCACACAAGCACAGTACCATCATGACGCTGATAGATGATGGCGGCATTCGGCCGATAAAGTTCCGTTGTATGAGGCATAAGGACTAATGGTCGTGAGGGCAGTATAGCACGGCCATGTCTGTTTGGCAAGCATGGAACATTCCCTTACGCACACTTTTGAGCAAAGGCATGAGTGGTGAGAAAGGATAAAAAAGGAGCATATAGACTGAACATCTGTCTTTTATATATCCCGATGCCGTGTGAGGTGTATTTGAGAGCATGGGGAGGCTCCGAGTGTGGATTACATCAGGCAAGCGCCCATGAACAAGCGGACGGCGGATGAGATAAAGGCGCAGATACAGGCGATGCCGCAGGGTGTGGCAGAAAAACAGCTTAAGGGGCAGGATTTGAGTGCCACACGGCACGCAGTATCGCCCATGCGAGTGCAGCATGCGTTGAAAGAGCACCCTTATCTTAAAAAGGAAGATTTACAGTTGTGCCCTGACATTCGGGAGAATTGGGATTCTCTGAAAGTGGAACCCAGAACGAAACAGGAAGGAGTGCGAGAGGAATACAAGAAGAAGTACGGAGAGGAGACCTATATTTTAGTGGAGCAGCCCAAGCCATCGCGTGATGGGGATATCAGTTTCTTCAAATCAGAGTACATTCAAGGCAAACAAAACCAATAAAAAAGGTGAGGGTATACGGTCCTTCTACCGTAATGCAAGCTTGCTTCGAAAAGCTACTCACCCTCACGCCACTGATTCAACCATAGTAACGAAAAAAGTCAACCACAAAAGCAAAAAAGAACCATGAATTTTACGATTTTAACAGCCGAAGAGGCGCAGGCCTTGCGATCGCACTGCGAGGTGCTGATTTTGCGCGGACACGAGCTCTACACCGCATGCCGCACGTGTTGGTGTACGGAAAAGTAGAAGAACACCCGAACCCAAGTAAGCGATTAATCCGTTATGGTTCGGAAATAGCGATTGTGAAGGAAGGTCAGCAAGGGCGGTGGATATTGGTGACATCCTACGATGTAAACAAAAACAGTCACCGGGACGACCTCGGAATTTCCACAACCACGGAAGAAGAAAGGAAAGCGAGAAAATAAAAAAACGCAGGTCAGGAACCTACGTCTACAGGCAGATGCACAGGGTTGGGTCCCTCAGCTACTTATCCAGCCATCTGATTTCAATCTTGCCTAGTGAAAGGAAAGGTGCCGCCCGGACGCCCAAGATAACTCCGAAACGAACAAAAGTCAACCACAAAAGCAAAAAAGAAGATGAAAAAGGCCTTCCGCACCGCTCGCTTCGCCCACCGCCGTGCCGCCGCACACAAGCAAGCACTCCAAGACTCCGATAACACCAATTCCGCGCAAAGCGCGGGGAATCCTGAATTCGTAATTCGTCAATCGTAAATCCCGCCGAGGCGGGCGAAGCTCCGCTCTCGGCAGATGAGCTCACGGCCCTCCGTGCCTTGGGCGCCGAGCTGAACCCCGCCCAAATCGCTGCAGATGCCGAATACATGACCTGCGAGATGCTCGCAGGGCTGCGTGAACCGGCCGAGGATGAAGACACCGAGGCGGAAGTGGTGGCCAATGGCTGCACGGTGAACAATGACCCCAAGCGCTGCCGCTGCGATTCCGGTATTAACCTTAAAAGTGGGTTTTCTCATCCTTCAATAGGAAAGACAGGCGATTGGCAGTCATTAGGGCTGGAAGATGTCGACAAAAATAAGCCCCGATGACCCGTCAAAAACTGCGGATGGACAGGAAAAAGCGGTACGGCGTATGCTTAAGCAATCCCGTGTAGTGGTTTCGGCGGACAATAAGCAAGTTATATTCGGCCCGACTCTTTTAAATCATTGGGTTGAAAAAGGCAAAACCGAAGAGGATAAGCAAGGACGACTTAGGCATATCAGGGAAGCGGTGAGAGCAATTTCCGCACCTCATGAGATATGGGAACAAGCCAATGGGCAGCGCACCTATTTCAGAGTATACAAAGACGGTAAAGGGGCTTTTTACATGGCTGGTTTCGTTGTCGGCTCCTCTGGTGATGTAAGAAGTTTAGTTTTTACCAGAAAAAAGGGAACAGCTCGCAGTCAGAGAAAAGGGACGCTTCGCTACAAAAGACAGTAAAAAAAGGTCGGGCGTAGAGGCTTCTTCTACCGACCGATTCTCACAAGTTAACAGGAGAGCCCCCCAAGTAAGAACCTAGCACTTTTTAACCACACCACCACGCAAAAGTCAACCATAAAAGCAAAATAAGAAGATGAAAAAGGCCATTTGCACAATCGCCGCCGTGATAGCCGCCGAATCCTCAAATCGTACATCGCCTGCCTCGGCGAAGCTCCAACGGAGCGGAGACGGGTACCTCGTAAATCGCAAATCGAAAATGCAGCTCAATCGTGCGCTGTCTTTCAGCAAGGTGGAGCATTTTAAGACTATGCTGGATAAATTACTTATTCCGCGGAAAGGAGAAAGAGACACCTGGTACAGTCCGCGCTCCGGGTATGTGGTGGACAGTTGGAACAACAATGAGCTGACGGTGCACCGCTTCGCCAATAAGCGCTACAGCATTATTCTACACATGAACAAGTACCACAGCCGCCGCCGAATTGATGGCTATATCGCTATTTACTCCCCCGCTTGAAACACATCGAGGGCGTGGGTATAGCGACCGAGGGCGAAAGCTGGATGCCTGGAGATGTGCGATTGCGTGTCGTCAATCGTAAAAATCCGAAAATAACTAAAACGGAAGACGGGAGAATTACCTATGAATTCTGGGTGGAAGAGATATAAATCAGCGCCAGTGCTTATCCAGATATTCTTCAAAAGTAAGCGGGCGGCGGTGAGCCGGCATTACAACGCTAAGACCTTTCTCAATTTTAACACGGTCTGCCTCCATCGTCTGCTGCCATTTTTCCGTAGCGTGAACACGCTTAGCCTTTGCAAACTCCGCCGGAGGCTGGTGGAGCGTGCGCTTACTGGATTTGGCAGGGCGTGCCTTCATGCCCTGAGTGTAGCATAGTGAACACATAATACAAGCTTTTTATGCTGAAATTAACCATCCGCAGCGGTTTGTGTTCCTTACGCTCCATAACCCCGGAGCAAAAGGAAGATATTCTACACGCCGCCGCCGGGCGTGTGCGTAGTTTAATGGAAAGCCATTTTGACGGATTGCCCTCGCGGCGCTTCTGGAAAGAGGCGGCGGATTCTATACACGTGGAACCCGAAAAAAATGGCACGCTGAATATCAACATTTTCAAGCGCGGCGTACACCTGCGCTATGCTGGTGGCACGGTGAAGCCAAGCGGCAAAATCAGCGAACTGACGGGCAAGCCGATAAAAAGCTTGCTCATACCAGGAAGACGCACCGCGATGCACACGCAGGGGCTTGACCTGTACGATGTAGTGAAAGCCCCGAACCGGGTGCATACAATCAAAAACCATGCCGGGCGTGTTTACCTGGTAGAAGATGCCGAGCAACCAGAGCAGAAGATGCGCTACCTTGGTCGCCTAGTGAAGCAAACAACGCACAGCCCCGACCCCTCCGTGCTGCCCTCCATGCAGGATATGCAGGAGGCAGCGGCAAAAGGGGCGAATTTCATTCTCAAAAATATAGAACCCTGATTTTATGGCTGACAATAAGATA
Source organism: uncultured Verrucomicrobiales bacterium (assembly GCA_937885815.1). Classification (GTDB taxonomy): domain Bacteria; phylum Verrucomicrobiota; class Verrucomicrobiia; order Verrucomicrobiales; family Akkermansiaceae; genus Akkermansia. The sequence goes on from CALABM010000066.1 coordinate 52,595, forward strand.
GATATGAGCATAGGGCTGGGGATGGAGTATGACCCTAGCGGAGCAGCGGCAGCAAATGCCGACATAGAGAAGTTGAAGCAGTCGGCCAGCACGGTGCCAAGCCCCGGCGGGAGCCCTGCCACGACCTCGCAGGGGGACGGCGGAGGGGCTGCCGAGGCTGAGGAAGAGCTGGCCGCGGCCCGAGATGAGGTAGCGGAGGCAACAGAGACAGCTGCCGAGGCTGAGGAGCAGCTGGCAGAGACTCGCACGGAGATAGCCACGGCCACCGAGACCGCCACCACCGCCGAAAATAAGCAAACCGCAGCGCAGGAAAAAGCGGCGACAGCCACGGCAAAGGAGGCAGCTGAGGAGTCCAAACTGAGCCGCGAGATACAGCTGGCCGCCAAGAGCCGCCAAGAGCTCATCCGCGAGCTGGAGCGCTTGGCTAAGGCACGCCGAGCCGCAGCCGAGGCGGGTAACGCTGAGGAGTTTGCTGCACTGACCCAGCAGATGGGAACGACTCGCTCGGCCTTTGAGCAAATGAATCAGGGCATGGAGCTGAACAATATCCAGATGCAGCAACAGGCGCAGATGGGTATGCAGGCGGCGCAGACTATCGGCGAACTGGGAAAAGCTGCCCGCAGTGGCAGCACGGATTTGGCCGGCATGACGGGGCAGATTCTCGCAGTGGGCACAGCTATCAAGGCGGGGCTGGGGCCGGTGGGCTGGATGATGATGGCGGGCTGAGCCGATAACTTCTCATTTATCCACGGCTTGTTTCTCAACTCCGGCGCGGCGATACACTTTTTGAAAAGCGGTGATTCTATAACAAAGTTCGCCGGTGGATGACTCAAAGGTCATCCACCAAGGCGGAGCTTTTGGCGTACGCCGTGCTACGAGCCTCAAAAAAGTCCGTCTTAATGAGGTTCGCATTGCTGTACTGGGACACCCACGAGCAGTCAGCCGGCTCGGATTCATACCCTTCATAAACGGGTTCAAAGCCGAGATTGCGAGCGCGGAGGTTAGCGAGATAGCGGATGTATGCCGTGAGCACGGAGGTGGACAGCCCCGGTATCTCATCTCCTATGACGTAGCATCCCCACGCTATCTCCTGCTCCGCTCCTTCACGAATCATCGCGCGGTACTCCTCCACCAGCTCAGGAGTGAAGAGTTCGGGCTGCTCACGCTGCAGCTCGCGTATGATATTCCGGAAAAGCCAGAGGTGAGTATTCTCATCACGGTTGATGTAACGTATTTCCTGCGCACTGCCGGGCATTTTCCCATGGCGAGCAAGATTGTAGAAGAACATGAATCCACTGTAAAAATAAATGCCCTCCAAAATGTAATTAGCTATAAGCGTGCGAGCAAACGCCTGCGGTGTGCGGTGCTGCTGGAAATCATTATACAGATTACCGATGAAGGTATTACGGCGGAGAAGATGCTCATCCGTTTGCCACTGGTACAGCACCTCAGTGCGGTGCTGAGGCTCACAGATAGTATCCAGCATGTAGCTGTAGCTCTGGCTATGCACGGCTTCCTGAAAAGCCTGAATGCAGAGGCAGAGATTCACCTCATTAGCTGTGACATATTCCCCCACGGAAGGAAGATTAGCCGTCTGAATACTATCCAGAAACACGAGGAAGGAGAGGATTTTATCGTATGCGCGGCGTTCTGCCGGAGACAGACGCGCATAATCCTTCACATCGGACGCGAGGTTAATTTCCTCAGGTATCCAGAAATTATTCATGGCCTGACGGTACCACTTACTGACCCACGAATACTTCATATTATTGAAGTCGTTGAGGTTAGTGGTGTTACCATTGATGATACGGCGGGTGAGCACATTGGTATCACCCTGCGGATTAAAGAGTGGTTTACGGTTTAACTGCTGCATGATTCGCATTCTTCTATTTCGAGGCTCTTAGAACGGATGTAGTAAATTGTCTTAACGCCGGACTCCCATGCAAGGATGTACAGGTTAAGAATCTGACGAAGTGTGTGGGAAGTAGTAATGTAAAGGTTGAGGCTCTGCGCCTGGTCCACATGGCGCTGGCGGATGCCACATGCACGCACGGACCACTGCTGGTCAATGCGGTGAGCGCTCTTATAATACCAGAGCGTTTCCAGAGATAACTCAGGAGCCACGCGCGGCATGAGCCCAGTTTTACGCTCCTCCATGAAGAAGAGCTTCATCACGGGATCAATCCCTGCCGTAGTACCGGCAATAGTTCCGGTGCTGCTGGTGGGGGCCACAGCAAGCAACCATGCATTTCTCAGGCCGAATGTGGCCACGCGCAGCTGCAAATCTTGCCATTGAGCAGATGTGTACCCGCGTTGCCGGAAGTACTCACCGGTCTGCCAATCACTCCCTTGGAAGTGAGAGTAGGCCCCCTTCTGCTCCGCGATTTCACAACTGGCGGAGATGACCGCATGGTTAATCTGCTCGAATAGCCTGTCCGCCAGCGCAAGGTGTTCCTCGCTTTCCCAGCGGATCCCCTGCTTTGCGAGCATGTGGTGATAACCACTCACGCCGAGGCCAATAGGACGATACGCCGAGTTTGTAACAGCTGCATACGGCAGCGGGTATAGATTCAAATCTATAACATTATCCAGAGCACGCACTGCACTGCGAGTGATAGCGGCAAGCTCAGAGGCGTCCTGGGTGTTGATACGCCCCAGAGAAAGGCTAGCCAGATTGCATACCACAAAATCCCCGGGCCGAGTGGTCGTTACCACCAGAGTATCCCCATCCACCGTCTGCACCTTCTGCTCCACGGACTCGATAGCGCTCATATTCTGAGCGATTTCGGTGCAAAGGTTACTGCAGTAGATAATGCCGGCATGCTTGTTCGGGTTGGCTCGGTTAACGATATCTCGATTGAACGCAAAGGGCGTGCCGGTCTCCACCGCACTTTTAAGGATGAGGCGGATAAGCTCTTTGATGGGGATAATTCGCTTGTGTATGCGAGAATCCGCCACGCAGGAGTGATAGCGTTTTTCCCATTCTTCACCCCAGTAATCTTCCAGTGAATACCCTTTCACGCAGCGCACTTCATGCGGGCACATAAGGTACCACATACCCTCTATATTGTCCCGGGCCTGCTGCCAGAAATAGTCCGGATAGCATACAGCCGGGAAAACGTCATGAGCTTTCAGGCGGTCATCTCCATTGTTTGTACGAAGCGCGAGAAACTCAGGCAAATCGCGGTGCCAAGCGTCAAGATACACGGCTACAGCCCCCTGCCTCACACCAAGCTGATCCACCGCCACAGCGGTGTCATTCGCCAGACGAATCCAGCGGATGACGCCACCGGCAGCTCCGGGGAATCCTCGTATAGCGCTGCCGGTGGCTCGCACCTTGCCAAAGTACAGGCCCATTCCTCCGCCATGTTTACTGACCTGGGCGAAGTTATCAATACTGCGGTAGATACCTTCCAGACTATCAGGAACCGTATCGATGAAACAGGAGGAAAGCTGATGAAAAGGTTTGCGAGCATTTGCCAAGGTGGGCGTGGCCATGGTTACCTTCAGCGTGCTGAGCATATCATAGAAGCGAAGCACCCAACCGCTGCGATCTACGTCTTCCTTCATAGCCAGATGCATGGCTATTCCCATGAACATCTCCTGAGGCGTTTCCGGCACCTCCCCGGTACGTGTGCGAATCAGGTAACGCCCGATAAGCATCTCAAGCCCGGAATAATTCAGGAGTTTGTCGCGTTCAGGCTTCAGCATACGCTCAAAGACATCCACTTCCGCGCGGCTGTAAGCCTCTGCCACAGCGGGAGCATACAAGCCCTCACGTGCAAAATGTTGAATCTTATCATACAGGCTGTTCAGGCCAACGCTCTCCTCATAGCATCGGACATCGTCATAGAAACGCAGCAGGCGGAAGCGGGCGGCAATCATCTCCCACTGCGGGGCGTCGCGAGAGGTGAGTTCGGCCGCTGCCCCGGTAAGCACTTCCAGGGCAGCAGCCTTTGCTATTCCTCTCCTATAAAAACTGTGAAAACGATTCGTGAGCAGGTTCAGAGAATACTCTTCACCGGGAAATTCCTGCTGTAATTCTTTGAGAACAGCGTCCAGCTCAGGCTCATTCCCGAAGTACGCCATCAGCGTGGCCCGCATGGCGCGCAGGCGTCTGCGCTCATTGCGGTACAGGATGAAACTACGGGCTGCCTCATAGTGTCCGCCCACCATCAATGCTTCTTCTACAATGTCCTGCACATGCTCCACAGGAATGGCACCCTCTCCGACAAGCAGCTTCCGCTCCACCCCCTCCGCCAGCTCACCAATAACCGACTCTCCGGGTGTCTGCCCCACACTCTCAAATGCTAACCCGATTACTCGCTCTATCTTTCCGCGGCGGTAGATCTCTTCTTGACCATTCCTTTTACGTATTTTCATTTCTCTTATTTCCTATATGTGGTGTATGATTGCGAATAATAACACCATATCTGCCAATGTCAACACTAAAATTAGAAAAATTCTAATTTTATTTTCTGAGGGCCGAAAAATTGACCTTTTAAAATAACAAGGATAGGGACGTCATCACAAACAGCCACCGAAAATGCTTGCCAGTCGCGCACATGTGATATATAATGCGCGCACGAATTATGGACAGTACACTTCTTTCCACTCTTGAACAGGCCGTAGCAGACGGCAAATTGCTTGCAGATTCCCTCACGAATATCCGCCTGCTTCTGGCCGGCACGAAGGATCCCGTTGCTCCCGCAGCAATCACCGAACTTGCCGCCGCCGGCGAATGGGCTGAGCTGAACAACCGCTTCTACAAGACACTTGCATTCGGTACCGGTGGACTTCGTGGTCGCACCATCGGCATGGTGGTAGCTCCGTCTGAACAAGGGAAAGGTGGTGTAAACGGCCGTCCCGAGTTCCCCTGCGTAGGTACGGCGTCCATGAACTTCTTCAATGTGGGGCGTGCCATGCGCGGCCTCATCACCTATGTGAACCGCTTTGTTCAGGCTGAAGGCACCGGCCGCAAGCCCCGTATCGTAGTGGGTCACGACACCCGTCACTTCTCCCGTGACTTCGCCGAGTATTGCGCCAAGATTGCCACGGATTTGGGCTGCGACTGCGCTCTTTTTGATGGTCCTTGCTCCACCCCGGAGGTATCCTTCGCCATCCGTGAGCTGAACGCTGACACCGGCGTGGTGCTGACAGCCTCCCACAACCCTGCACACGATAACGGCTTCAAAGCCTACTTCAACGACGGTGCCCAGCTCATTGCTCCGCATGACAAAGCCGTTATCGCAGAAGTTAACGCCCTCACCGGTGACACCTACGAACCGCTTCCCGCTGAGGAGCAAGGCACGCTGAGCATTCTCGGGCCGGAGTTTGACGCCATTTACATCGAGAAGCTCAAGGGCATCATCCTGCGCCCGGACGTCTTTGGCAAGGCCAGCGCCAAGGTGGTATACACGAACCTGCACGGCACGGGTGGCCGCTGCATCGTACCCATTCTGAAGGAGATTGGCTGCAATGTGAGCCCCGTGGCCGCTCAGGACGTGCTGGACGGTCGTTTCCCCACCGTGGCCAGCCCGAACCCCGAGAACGCCCCTGCTCTGGACATGGCTATCGCCCAGGCTGACGCAGAGAATGCCGACCTCGTCATTGCCACTGACCCTGACAGCGACCGCATGGGTATCGCCGTGCGTGACACAGCCACCGGCAAGATGCAGCTGCTCACCGGTAACCAGACCGGCTGCCTTCTGGCTTGGTACCGCTGCATGACCGCCATCGAGCTCGGCATCATCACCCCGGAGAACATTGACCACTCCGTCATGGTAAAGACCTTTGTTACCAGCCCGCTGCAGGACGCTATCGCCGCCTCTTTCGGCATCTCCACCGTGAACGTCCTTACCGGCTTCAAGTACATCGCCGCCAAGCTCGGCAAGTACGAGCAAGCCATCCCCAAGGCAGAGCGCGTCGGTTACCGCAGCATGACAGAGGCTCAGACCCGCGAGCTGCGCCTCAAGTACAGCAAGTACTTCATCTTCGGTGGCGAAGAAAGCTACGGCTATCTTGCACAGGACTTCGTGCGTGACAAGGACGCCAACGCTGCCGCTCTCTGCCTGGCAGAAATGAACGCCTACCTTGCCTCCAAGGGCATTGGCCTGCTGGAGTGCCTGAACAACATATACACCGAGCTGGGCTACTACATGGAGCTGGGTAAGAGCATCGTGATGGAAGGTGCCGACGGTGCCGCCAAGATTGCCGCACTTACTCAGAGCTACATGCAAAATGCCCCTGTAGAGATGGATGGCGCCGCTGTAACAGCCGTGCGTGACTTCTCCACCGGCACGCTTGTGGATGCTGAAGGCGATCCCATCCCCGCTGAAAAGATGCTCTTCATCGACCTTGCTGACGGCCGCAGCTTTGCTGTTCGTCCCAGCGGTACCGAGCCCAAGATTAAGTACTACCTCTTCGCTCATGGCGAGAAGGGTGCTGAGCTCAGCGCCGCCAAGGCCGCCGTGGAAGCCGGCATTTCCTCTCTGTGGGCAGCTGTAGAGGCTGATGCCCGTGCCCGCATGGCATAAAGCAAACGGAGTTTATCATTCTTCAAAGCTCCGCGGCTACCCGCGGCGGAGCTTTCTTATAGATAAAACATGAAAGCCACACTTTTGTTACTCTTCTGCGGAGCCCTGCTCCTGAACAGCTGCCGCTCCTACATCGGCCAACGGGAGTTCACCCGGGCTGAATACATCGGCCACTGCCTGCCAACTGATATTACGCCAAACTCAGGCCGTACCATTCTGAGCGATGGAAGCCGGTACTACATAGAGCTCCCCCGCTACCGCAAAATGCCCCATGCTCTTAACTGGGCAGAAATGATGGGTGATAAGTTCTGCATGCCGGATTATGACCAAGCGGTCGATGAAAATGATTTGTACCTCATTCCTACCGATCTTGCCTTGTACCTGAGCGGTCGCAGCTCGCACATGCCGTCCGCCTCGTTTAACAATCCCCTGACTCGAGTTGAAAACCCGAGTGAAGTAAAATCCCGCTGCACAGTAAGCCTTCCGATAGTCAACGCCGCGCCCAAAAATGCCAGAGGGGAAAGTTTCGAGTGCACGTCTCCTTATGCCGGAGCGCACAGAGCAGCTGGCTATGCCGCTACCGTATTACTGGACGTACCGATAAGTGTCACACAGAACGCACTCTGCTTGGGGGGGGCGGGCGTGGGTGCAGTCGTCTCCATCGTATCAGCACCGGTGATGATTCCCGTTACACGCCAGATGCAGCAAAGGCCCGCTACAGAACAGGTAGAAACACCCACGCAGACATCTGCCCCTGTCACAGAGGCCCAAGATTAACTTCATCCGCTTACGATGCTTGCCCGCTTCACACTTCTGCTGTTCATACTGCTTCCTCTGCTGAGTGAAGCCGCGGAGCTGAGGCGTCGCAGCACAACATCCGCCGCTGTGCAAGAAGCACAGGCACGCAGTAGTTTCAACACACTCGTTCTACAAACGATTCAGCATGACATGCCTTCCGGCGGCGGATATTCTGCCACCCCGGAGGACGTAGCACGTGCAGCAGAAGCCGGGGTAGAATGGAGCGAAGCTCTGCAAGGGCTGGTTATTTCTCCTCAACGAGCAGCCCCCACCTTCTGCTCAGCAGCCTGTTACATGGTGCTGCTGCGCTCACTTCAGCGCTGGGAAGCTGCCGTTGGCAGGCGCCTACCCTCTGATGCTTGGGAAGCCCTTGATATCAAGGGCAATCAGCCGGATGGCACCGGCGCTTGGGGAAGAGCCAACGCTAATGGCCCGGGATTGGCCATGCTGATACACGAGCTGAGCGCCGGCATCAACTTCCACGATGTGCGAATAGCCCGCCCGGGCGATTTCCTGAAAATCTTCTGGACTGAAAATATCGGTGCCGAGGAGCGCGGGCATCTGGTCGTATTCCTCGGGTTGGAACGCAAAAACGGCGCCATCAACCTGCGATACTGGTCTGCCAACAAGCCGGGAGGCTACGGCGTACGAAGTGTACCGCTCAGCCGCATGCATCATCTCATCTTCACTCGCATCACTGCGCCTCAGAACTTCTCCCGCGCGAATAGACTGCGAGAGCACCACAGCTGGCTGCACTCCATGCAGACACGCTCCTACACCTTCGGAGAGGTGCGCCGCGCATGCAACATCCGATAAAGGGAGAAACGCTCACACCGCCGTGCTGGCCAAAGCCCTCTTGCAGAGCGCGGCAGACCATTGACCGGGAGCCGTAGGCGTATTGCCCAAATATCCATATATCAGGCAGGAACCATGCTGAACATACAGCAGGCGGCTCACGGCGCCCAGCGGGCCCATTCCCATGACGGCAAGCGGCCCGGTTGCCTCCCTCAGCAGCTGCACACCTACCATAATATCCTCAGCGGAATGAAGGCGCCAGGCAAACTTCACCACATCAGCCCCAAGAGACCGAGCGCGATCCTCTCGCTCCTTTAGAGTAGCAAGTGAGGGTGTTTTCTCAAAATCATGATTGGAAGCGATGACGGTCACGCCCGCGGCCTTTGCCGCTTGTACCAGCGCCTGAGCATGCTCCAGCTGGGCCGTTTCCCAATCAATTGCAGTAGCGAGAGGAAGCAACTTCATGGCCAAGCTGAGACGCTGTTCTTCCGTCATAGAACGGCAGCCCCCTTCACTCTCGTGGCGTACAGTCAGCAGTACAGGGCAAGCCGGGCGCTGAGCCAGCAGACATTCCGGGCTGATATCCTCCGGCAAAGCATCCACTCGCAGCTCCACCCAGTCGCACTCGTTCACGACCTCAGGCTTTGCTGCCTCGCACCACGTCTGCCAATCGCTTACTGAACCCACCACTCTGTACTTCACGTCTTCCATGCTTGCGGCATTGTAACGGAAAGCCCGCTTGCTTGCAAGCCAAATGATGGCATTCTTTAGCATTGCACATCATAACGGCACATGATAGCATGTGGGCATGAAGCAGAGCTTTGAGCGAGCAGTGGAAATCCTGACAGAGCGTTACCCCGAATACACGGAGGAGGCGTACGAGTTTATGCGTGCCGGGCTGGACGCTGCCGCAGACAAATTCTGCAAGGACGACAAAAGCCCCCATCTGAGCGCCAAGGAGCTTTACCTTGGGGCCTGCGCCTATGCGCTGGATGAATACGGCCCGCTGGCCTCCCGCGTGCTGGAGTTCTGGGGCATCAGAAGCGCCGGTGACTTCGGCAATATCGTCTACAATCTCATCGAAGTCGGCATTTTCGGCAAGCAAAAGGGAGATTCCCGTGAGCAGTTCGATGAGCTGCCGGACTTACAGGAAATCCTCAACGCTCCCTACGTCGGCGGCGTTTCTCCCCTCAATTGATTCCAATAGAGCACAATATCATGAGTATACCTCAAGCTATGCAAGGTGACCAGCTGCGCTGGCCTGCTGAATGGGAAAAACAGGAAGCCGTGTGGCTCTCATGGCCTCACCGTGAAGACTTGTGGCAGGGTGGCCTTGCCGAGCTGACCGGACATTATGCGGACTTGGCAGCTGCCATTGCCCCGCACGCTCAGGTGCGAATCAACGCAGCAACTCCCCTGCACAACAGCATCCGCAATCTGCTGGAGCTGAGAGGCGTACATAATTACGCTCTTTTCAATCACCCCACGAATGATGTGTGGTGCCGAGACCACGGCCCCATCTTCGTGCAGCGGCAGGATGGCCTCCGCCAGCTCGCGGACTGGACTTTCAACGCTTGGGGCGGCAAGTTCGCGCCATGGAATCTGGATAACGAAGTCCCCGCACGCATTGCAGAAAGCCTTCAGCTGCCGAGCCTGAAAAGCGAGCTCATACTGGAGGGCGGCGCTATCGAGGGTAATGGCGAGGGGCTTCTCATCACCACAGAGGCAGTACTGCTGAATCCGAACCGAAACCCGGGTGTTAGCAAGGCTGAAATCGAGGCTGAGCTTCACCGCATGATGGGCACCAAACAGGTATTCTGGCTTGGCTGCGGCATCGAAGGTGACGACACGGACGGCCACATCGATGACATGGTGCGCTTCGTGAATCCGGAGGCAGTCGTCTCCATCGTGGAGCCGGATCCGCATTCCCCGCACTACCGCAACCTTGCAGAAAACAACGAACGCCTGCAAGACCTCCGCACGCCTTCCGGGCACCGCGTGGAGATTGTTCCCCTGCCCATGCCGCAGCCACTGGTGGCAAAGGACTGGCGCTTGGAACAGCTGCCCGCCAGCTACGCAAACTTCCTCATCTGCAATGGAGCCGTCATCGTGCCCATCTTCTGCCAGCCTAAGGAAGACGACCGAGCTCTGGGCATCCTGCGTGAATGCTTCCCGGGCAAGCAAGTCATTGGCTTTGATGCCCGCCGCCTCGTCATTGAGGGCGGAGCTATTCACTGCATTACCCAGCAGGAAATTGCGAGGAAATAAGCTTGTAGCAGAACGCAGTATATGTTACTCTGAGTACAGAATATAACGAGTATCGTCATGACTGCATTCCAAGTCTCCCTGTTTTATACAGCTACTGCTGTGATGATATCATCAGCCTATGCTTCTGAAGGCTGGATGACGAATCTTCCTGCTGCCATGCAGCGAGCTGAGCAGGAAAACAAGCTGGTACTAGTGGAGTTTACAGGCTCGGACTGGTGCACCGCCTGCTTAGCGCTGAAGCGAAATGTACTGAATAAACCGGAATTCCGAGAATGGGCCGGCGAGCACTTCATCTTTGTGGAGATAGACCTGCCTCAGAGCCCGGACTTCCCGGCAGAACAGAGAGCTCAGAATGAAGCCACCGCCGAGCACTATCAGGTAGGCGGCTTTCCCACCATCCTCATCCTTAACCCGCAGGGAAATGTTATCGGCGGATTCAGCGGAAGTGTCAGGGGAATACAAGAAGCAGTCCTTCCCTTGGAGAATGCACTGAAAGCAGACGAGCTCTACCACCAAGCAGCGCGGCTCAGCGGGCCGGAACGAGCTAGGGTTCTCTACCAAATCTACAGCAACTTCCCCGAGGGCAAGGGATTTGAGACGCCTAGGCGAACACTGCGAGACACCATCATTCAGGCGGACCCCGAAAACGTGACCGGTATCCATCACGATGCCGCAGTTCAGGAGCAAGCTCAGCGCTTTTTCCGAGAACGCGAAGCTCTGCCCATTCATAGCCCTACACTCGGAGAGCTGCTAGAACGCCAGCTAGCCGAAGCGCTGCCAGAGAATCGCCCCTCCGTCATGCTGGAGAGGTGCCAGTACGCCATGTGCACGGCAGAAACTGTGGATGACATCATAGCCGTAAAACAAATGTTTGAAGAAGTCATCCCCTTACTACCTGCTAGCGAAGCAGCTGATATTCGGCATTATGTGGACACCTACTTCAGCGATCCCGCCACCCTGCTGCAGATGCTTAAGGCCAGTCGTCCACGCTAATCCCTCCGATTTACCTCAATCGTATGTCTCGCCAGCGTCTCTACTACATCATCATGCCCGTGGTATTCATCGGTCTTTGGCTGATGCTCCTTCAGCACAGTTATCGTAAATCAGTGAAGAACGAATGGAACCAAATTGCAGCCCCATGGGCCGGTCCCATGCCGGATGATGCAGATGCGAACAAAATCAACGGCACCCCCCTATACTTCATTTTCGATAATCCTGAGCGGAGAGAACAGATTTTACAAAAGCTCTCCATGGTTCCAATCACTGCCGACGAGCTTCGGCATGATGAGTTCCGTATCTGGCCGGGAGTCCGGCAAGTTTACCGAACCCAAGCCCCCATCACAGAAGAAGACAAGAGAGAAAGCGGATATTACGACCGTTCTTATCCTGTACTTATCAGCCTCATTAATGGTGAATGTATTTACTACCATGAAGACTGTAGTTCTTTCGCAACAGATAAAGACTCGCCCGTTCTCTCCACACCAAACTATCCTGAATACGTTGGAGCCTCCTACGACCTCGATATCATCACTCTCCTGATAAGCTCATTCTACATTACCATACTTACCCCCATACTCTGCATAGCCCCCCGACTGTGGTTCACTCGAGGGAAACGTACGCCCTTCAGCCCTGCGACACTGATTCTGTGCCTAGTGCTGCCAATAGCGCTCTGTGCTTTGGCAATCGACCTGTCACGAATCTACCCCGAAGGACTGCTCTGGGTACCGCAGACGTTCCGCGCATGTAACCTCTGTGCCGTATGGGTACTAATACTTTACGGCATATCGACAATAATCATCTATCTTGCCCGACTCATACGGAAAAAAGCATGAAAAGCGCCCTTCTTTACACCATCTTGATGCCCCTTGTTTACGCGTTGTTAATCTGGGGCGGGTATCAGCTTTCTCAGAATCCGCAATATCAATGGGAGGAGGAAGCAGCCCCTTGGCTGGGTGAGGCACCTCCCGGCCTGACACTCCGGAAAGTGCAAATCCCGGATGAAGCACCCTACAACGTCTATATCCTTCCGGCAACGGATGAAATGATTGAACGCTTCCGCAAGGCATTTCCTGCCGGAGATAAAGGAACAACCTATATCGCCGAATTTCCGGAATGGAGCCGCGGTGGACTCAATGGCCTCAGGCCATTTCTTACTCCAAGCATACGAAAAACAAGGAGGGGAACTCTGGAAATCATCATCTCAAACCCCGGTGACATCGGCGACACCACATCCGCCCCCGTTATCACACCGCCGTACACCGAATATCTGAGTCGGCATCCTCAACTGGAGCTTGTCTGTGGTTTACTGCTGGGCATTGGCTCGTACCTATTTCCCTCACTCTTCTGCTGCATCGGGTACCTGTGGATTCAGCGCCGACGTGTACTAGGCTTTTATACGGCATACATCTGCCTCGTGCTGCCACTAGTAAGCTGCGGTATCTTATACATGGCAGAAATCCTGATTTTCGGTGGTTATGATGGCATCATGAGCATGTTCGGCGCCGCTATATACGGGATGAGCAATGCCATATGCAGCAGCGCCCTGATAGGTATCACCGCGGTGATTCGCCTGCTGTGGAGAAGCCTCACTTCAGCACCTTCGCCGTCGTCTTAAAGTGCAGCTTTGCTACATCCCCCAAGCGTGTTTCGCCATGAGTAGCCACAAATGCCCGGGCTGCTTTGGTAACATGCGGAGCACAACCAAGAGGTAAATCACAACCACTGGCAGCAGCAGCCTCACGCATCCACTTCACAAAGCGGGCGCGCGCGAGAATGGACGCAGCTGCTACGGCCACATCACTCTCGCCCTTTGTGCGCTGGTCCAGCTGAACGGGTACATTCCGCTTCTTCAAAGCAGTCTTGAGTACCCATTCGTTCGCAAATTGATCACTGAGGGCACGCGGGCAGGAAGGGACTTTCTCATGCAAGGCAGCTATGACGCGAGCATGCCCCCATGCGAGAAGCTTGTTCAGATTTCCAAACTCAGCGTAAAGCTCATTATACCTCTTAGGCCCGATGCAGACCACCTCATACGCCACTCCGGGGAGAGCCATCACCTTGGCAGCTATGGAGGCAATCTTACGGTCATCCGGTATGGCCTTACTGTCTTGGCAGCCCAGCTTAACTAAAGCCTCAGCCGTGTTTTCATCAGAGTAAACCCCAGCTATAACCAATGGGCCAAAGTAATCACCCTTACCGCTCTCATCCACGCCGAAATGGGGCGTGATGTCCAGCGAAGACTTCATACTCTTCTGCGCTTTTGCCTCGGGAGTGGCAGCCTTACCGGTCACAGCAGAAATGCCGGATTTCGGGTCAATGAGCATCACAAACTCCATGAACTCATCCGCGCCGCTGCCCTGCACCAAAAGTTTTCCCTTCTTGGGATAGTACGCCACATTCACGCGGGGCCCCTCAAAACAGAAATCCGCATAATCCCGTGAACTCTCCTCATAACCTGCGCGCTCCTGCAGTTTTTTGCGAAGCGCTCTCGCCTCTATCAGGCTCAGCTGAACGGTGTGTTGATTCGCCATATCACACTTAAAATGCCCTCTATCGGAGCTTTCGTCAACAAAAAATGGCAACAAATCTTCTTTTTGTCCCTTGTTGACGCAAAAAAAACACAGAACATGCTTTTTTTGCGTGCACAAGAGAAAAAAATACGATATAGTCACTCCGGCTTCTTCAACAAAGCAGAAAACTTATGGCTAATACGATTACAAAACGAGAGCTTGTTAACAAGATCTGCGCCGAGACCCGCAGCAACCTTACGCAGAATGATGTCCTCGAGGTTATCCAGAAGACCGTTGATCTCATCATCGAGTCCTTGGGTAAGGGTGACCGCGTTGTTCTCCGTAACTTTGGCACCTTCTCCGTGAAGGAGGTTAAGGCCAAGATTGGTCGTAACCCCAAGGATCCCGGCAAGGATGTGCCGATTCCTGCCCGTTCCGTAGTTAAGTTCAAGGTTGGTAAGACCCTCAAGGAGGCTGCCGCCAAGGTTGAGGCTGAGTAATTACAGGCACTAGCTTGATAATTCATCAGACATACCTACTAAACACTTCTGCAAGCCGTATCCGGAATGACCGGATACGGTTTGTAACTTTTTGCCTGACCCAGTTTTTTTCACTTTATTTAACTTTTATGCTTGACAAAGCCGCCGGCCTCGTGTAGCATAGCGGCGCTGCAGCTGTAGCAAATAGTGCGCGGATAGCTCAGTCGGTAGAGCAGTAGACTTTTAATCTATTGGTCCCGGGTTCGAGTCCCGGTCCGCGTACTTCACATGTCCCCATCGTCTAGGGGTTAGGACATATGATTCTCAGTCATAGAACCGCGGTTCGAATCCGCGTGGGGATGTAAGAGTAAGCTTCCGGAGAACCCGGAAGCTTTTCTTTTTTACAGTGTCATATTTGCAAGACGAATCCCTGTATAAGACACGGAATTCTCTTGCCAGCTGATACAGCATGGGGTAGAATGCGCAAGTTCAGCGCGCAGGCGCGGGTAAACTCCACCTCATATCAGGCCATGACATTCCTCGAATTCATCCGCAAAAACTCACTGCTGGTTCTCATTGTAATCGTCGCCATCGGCGCCGGTCTTCTTATGATGGACTACAGTGGTCAAGGTAGTGCATTTTCACGGGATTTCCACATCCAAGTAAATGGCACTAATTACAAGTCAGCAGAAGTTTATAGTTTGGGCGAGAATGGCTCAGCCACTATTCAGCGCCTCCTGCAGGCCTCATACTCCAAGCTGCGCGAGAGATTTGACCGCAATGGCGATGACAACCTCAGCGAGGATGAGTCCGCCGCCATGGAAGCATGGCTTCGCGAGCATCCAGAGGTGGACGCCAACATGGGCCGCCTTCAGAGCGTGCTTCAGGCCTGGTGCTACGGCATCTGCAAGCACAGCGAGGAAAACGTGGCTATCAACCGCGCTATTCTTCGTGAAGAGGCTGAGGCTCTGGGCATTCGCGCTTCCAAAGATCAGGTTGACGCCTTCATTATTTCCCTGCCCGCTTTCACTAAGGCGGATGGCTCATTCGATCAGCAGCTGTATCAGGATCTGACAGGCTACCACAATGGTGTGGCAAACAATCCCGCAGAGCAGGCATTCCGCGAGGCCGTGGCAGACATCATCATCTGGGAGTCCATCACAGCAATGGTCACGAACGGCATTGCCTATCACGCCCCTGCCCAGCGCGCCATCATTGACGCCAGCAGCCAGAGCATCAGAGGCCGTACCGCTTGGCTTGCAAGAGATAAGGTTCAGGCTCCTGCCGAGCCTACGGAAGAAGAACTTGCCGCTTACTGGGAGGCAAACAAGGAGCGTTACAAGAGCGAGCAGCGCCGTATCGTTTCCATCTACACCCTTACACCCGCTGAGGGGGTAAGCATCGATGACCTCATGGCCACAGCAAACGTCATCGAACAGGAGCTGGCCATGGCTGATGGCGCCGGCATTGATAACATCCTTTCCAACGTCGCCGCTGCAGGTAATGCAGAGAACTCCGAGTACGCTGCATTCACCTACCTGCGCGAAGATGGCAGCAGCCACGTTACCACCGCCCTCTGCACGGAAGCACAGGCTCCCGCTGAACTTCAGATCAAGATTAATGCAGACGGTCGCGAGACTACTCTTGCCGCTGTAGCATTCGGATCCGTTGAGTGCTCCACATCCGTGGCTGATTATGAAGCTGCAGTGCAGAACAAGACCACTGAGAAACTGGGGGCTTGGCAGCAGATGCGCGGCTTCTTCGCCATCGAAGGCAACAAGGCCGTACTCATTGATGTAGAGGCCGTGGAGCCCCCCACCGTACTTCCCTTTGAGGCAGCACGTGAGCGTGCTCTGGCAGATTTGAAGGCTGAGCGTACAGCCAATGCCCTGCAGATTGCAGCTGAGAAGCTTTATGCCGAGATGAGTGAAGCTGTAACAGCCGGCGAAAATCTGGATGCAGTATTCGCCAAGGCAACTGCTGCTGGCGCAGAAGTCAGCAACTTCGGCCCCACGACTATGGGCATTAACGCAGAACTTCCCGAGGGCCTCAGCACACAGGCTCTCATCGTAACGCCCAGCGGCAAGCTCTGCCAGCTGACCATACTTCCCACGGGTGCCCGCATCAGCGCCGTAACGGAGCGCACCGTACCTGCTGACCAGCAGTACGTCATGCTTCGCGACATGTTCCAGGTGCCCATGACCAACAGTCAGCTTACTGAGCAGATAATGCAGGACTGGATTAACTCCGCCTACATCCGCTACAACGTACAGCTCGCTGACTATGTGAGCACTAACTCAGCTAACTGAGCCCACTTGGCATCATGCCTTTTCCCCCGCAGACGAAATACATTGTCGGCAATGAAGCGTGTGAACGCTTCAGCTTCTACGGCATGAAGAGCATTCTCGTGCTGTACATGGTCAACGCTCTCGCCATGAGCGAGAGCGAGGCCATGGAGGTGGCACACCTCTTCAATGCGCTTATCTACATTTTGCCTCTGCTGGGGGCATGGATAGCGGACCGCTTTCTTGGGCGCTATCACACTATTCTCTACGTTTCCCTCTTCTACTGCCTCGGTCATGCTGTACTAGCCACGGCCGATTTAACGCAGAGTCTCGAGGTAAAGCGCATGATACTGCTGTCAGGCCTATTCATCATTGCGCTTGGTGCCGGTGGCATTAAACCCTGTGTATCAGCCTTCGTGGGCGACCAGGTGGGCGGCTTTGACACCAAAACCATGACCCGCGTGTACGCGGCGTTCTACTGGGCCATCAACTTCGGCTCGTTCTTCTCCTTCCTTGTCATTCCTTGGATACACAAGAACTGGGGCTACAGCTGGGCCTTTGCCATACCGGGCATCTTCATGGGGCTGGCTACTCTCGTTTTCTGGTGCGGCCGTAAACAGTACCGCCATAAGGCACCGACTCAGCCGGAATTTCTATCCGCCCTTTTCTGCCGTATTTTCAAAGGCGCTGACGCTGCCTGCAAGCGTTACAGTGGAGAGGCCGTCAAAAAAGCCACAGACACAGCTATTCGCATCGGCATCTTTATCGTTACGGCACCCATAGTCATTGGTTTGGCCGTATGGGGGCAAGATGGCGCCACTCGCATTGCTGAGCTCAGCGGCGCAGGTGAAACCGCTGCAAGCTTCTGTGGCCTCGTGGCACTTCTGCTGTATGTCATTGCGCTTCTGCTGGCGACCCTCAAAGCAGCAGCAACTTTCGGCATGAAGAACTTCTTCGGCACAGTAGGCAGCATGATTTTCAATGGCCGAGAATTAACGGAGAAACTTTACGACAAGGAGCAGAGGATAGAGGCTCGCAATATGCTGCGCGTGCTCACCGTGTTCCTTCTTATCATCCCGTTCTGGAGCCTTTTCGACCAAACTTCCACGAGCTGGATTCTTCAGGGGCGTGATATGAAAGAAATCAGCTTTAGCCTCTTTGGAGTTACCTTCTCCCTCGGAGCCGAGGAAATGCAGAGCATCAACCCCGCATTCGTGATGACTCTTGTGCCTATCGTCACCCTGCTGGTTTATCCCTATATCGGCAAGTGGAGTCAGCCGCTTAAGCGCATGGGGATCGGCATCGTGCTGGCTGGTGGTTCGTACGCCATCGTGGCATGGCTTCAGAGCAGATTAAATGCCGGTGAACAGCTCAGCATTCTTTGGCAAATTATCCCCTACTTTGTCATTACCGTAGCTGAAATTCTTGTGAGTACCACCGGCATCGAATACGCATACACTGCCGCCGGTGATAAACTCAAGAGCACGGTGTCAAGCTTCTGGTTCCTCACCAGCACTCTGGGTAACTTCCTGGTCATCTATCTTACCAGTATTGTGAGTGACCCTGCCTCCACCTCCACCTTCCTTCTGTACGGGGCGCTCAGTGTCATCATCGGTCTCATTTTCATTTTCGTGACGACCCGCCGCTGGTTCGCTGCAGAGTGAAGCAGCAACCATGCTCCCCCGCCCCGAAAAAATGGCGTTCATACTCAGCGCCGAATGTTAATTCCAGAGAAACCGAATTACATTTGGCTTGATTGTACGGCGTAATCGTATATAATAACGCGTAAGAGCTATGATAGAACAGTTACGCAAAAGGCTTCTGGACAGGGATAATCCCGTACGCATTCATCTCATTGGTGTCGCCGGCTCCGGCATGAGCGGCCTTGCCCGCATGCTGCTTGAAATGGGGCACCGCGTAAGCGGCTGTGACCGCGTGACAAGTAAAGAAACAGAGCGCTTGCAGCAGGCCGGCCTCGTTTTCTCCTGCCCGCACAGCGCTGAAGCTGTAAGTGACGCGGAGGTTGTTATTTACTCCAGTGCCATTCGCGAGGAGAATGTAGCTCTTGCAGCCGCCCGCCAGAATGGCTGCCTCTGCCTGCGCCGCGCCGAATGCCTTGCTGCTATTCTTAATAACAAGAAAGGTGTTGTAGTAGCCGGCACCCACGGTAAGACCACAACATCAGCCATGAGTGCCCACCTGCTCCGCGAAGGACGTATGCGCCCGTGTCACTACGTAGGTGCCGAAATTCCGGTACTCGGAGCTAACGCACACTGGACAGAGGACAGCGAATATCTTGTGGCCGAGGGTGATGAAAGTGATGGCACGCTGGTAAACTACATTCCCGAACACAGCATCATCCTGAACATCGAGGCCGAACATCTGGACTTCTACCGTGACCTTGATCACATTAAGAGCGTGTTCCACCGTCTCTGCCGTCAGACACGCGGCAAGCTCATTTACTGCAAGACGGACGCCGGTGCTGCCGATGTCTGCTCGCAGTACCCGAACACCATTTCCTATGGCTGGCAGGATGCGGACTACACCGCTACAGATGTAACAGTAAAACGCGGCCGTACACTCTATACCATTAACTACAAGGGCGAGGCTCTCGGCCGCGTAGAACTTGGTATTCCGGGCCGCCACAATGTGTTGAACTCCCTCGCTGCCACCGCCCTTGCTCTGGAACTTGGCTGTGACTTCGCCAGCATCACGCGTGGCCTCGTCAGCTTTGCCGGTGCACGCCGCAGATTCGAGACCAAATACCTTTCCCGCGATTACAGGATTGTGGATGACTATGGTCACCACCCCACTGAAATTGCAGCCACCCTGCAGACGGCTCAGAGCCTGAAGCCGGAACGCCTCATTGTGCTTTTCCAGCCTCACCGTTACACCCGCACTCAGCTGCTGCGTGACGATTTCGGCAAGGTGCTGCAGAATGTTGATAAGCTTTACGTGGCAGACGTATACCCTGCCAGCGAGCCACCCATTCCCGGCATCAGTGGTCAGACCATCGTGGATGCCGTGCTGGAGAACGGTCCCGTGGATGCCGAGTTCCTCCCAGACTTGTCCTTGGCACACCACAAGGTGGGTAACATCCTCCGCCCCGGTGATCTCTTCATCACTCTGGGTGCCGGTAATGTGCATGAAGCCGGTAAGAAGATTGCGGATGACTTGCGCATCCTTGCAGAAATGCAGCAAGAGTGCGGTTCCGACTTCACGTGCCGCCTGTACGAGCCCATGAGCAAGCACACAACCGCCGGTGTAGGCGGTGAAGCTCAGTACTGGATTGAGCCGGATACATTCGAGCACATGCAGGCCGTAGTGAACTTCTTCAAGGATCGCAACATTCCTGTGCACACCGTGGGCCGAGGCTCTAACCTTATCGTACGCGAAGGTGGTATTCGCGGAGCCGTTATTCATCCCGCAGCCGGAGAATTCCAGAAGCTCGAGCTGCGAGGCAATAAAATTATCGCCGGTGCCGGTGTAAAGCTCAAGAAGCTGGCAGCATTCGCAGCTCAGAACGGCATCAGCGGCTTTGAATGGATGGACGGCATCCCCGGTTACGTGGGTGGCAGCCTTCGTCAGAACGCCGGAGCCATGGGCGGTGATATGTGGAGTGTGTTCCGCTCCGCTATTGCCCTGAATGATGACGGCGACATAGTGGAGTTCGAGAAAGAAACAATGCGCCCCGCCTGTTACCGCCTCATTCCCGATTTTGAGCACAATATTGTGATGCAGGCATCCTTCTCCGGCACGCCCGGAGACCCCAAGGAGATTGAAGCCGCTACTGAAGACAGCCGTCAGCGCCGCAAAAACTCCCAGCCCGTGGAGCCCAGCGCAGGCTGCACCTTCAAGAACCCCGAGGAAATACCTGCCGGTAAGCTTATTGACGAATTGGGACTCAAGGGATACACCATCGGCGGTGCTCAGATTTCCACCAAACACGCTAACTTTATCGTTAATATCAACAAAGCCAAGGCCACGGATGTAACCGAACTCATCGACTTTATCCGCAACAAGGCCAAGACCGAGCGAGGCATTACCCTGCGTACGGAAGTACAAGTGGTAGGCGATCGAGATGCCGAGTTCTAATGCGCGGAAGCGCTATTTCCCCACAAATCATTTAGACATGAAGACACTGAAAAAAGACACGGCCATCACCCTTCTGATGGGAGGCCCCGGTTCTGAAAGAGAAGTTTCACTTGTATCCGGCAATGCTGTGCTGGAAGCCCTTCGTGCAGAAGGCTTCACAAATGTCACCCCCTTGGTGGTGGACAGCGTACGCCCGGCCATTCCTGAAGGCACGGAGCTTTGCTACAACATGATTCACGGCACCTACGGCGAGGATGGCGGCCTTCAGGCTTATCTTGAAGAGCTCGGCATTCCCTACACCGGCGCAGGCTCTGAGACAAGCCGCAACTGCTTCGACAAAATTCTTACCAAGAAAGCTTTCTTTGCAGCCGGCGTTCCCACGCCCAAGGATGAAGTCATCCCCTCCGGGCAGCTTCCCACCATCGGTGTCCCCTGCGTCATCAAGCCCCCGTGCGAAGGCTCCTCTGTAGGTGTCAGCATTGTTAAGACGAAGGAAGAGCTCCCCGCCGCCGTGAAGGAGGCTGCAAAATACGGCACGGATATTCTTGTAGAAGAATACATTGACGGCAAGGAACTCACTGTAGCCATTTTTGATGGCACCCCCCTGCCCGTCATTCACATTGCACCGCGTGAGGGCTTCTACGATTTTGCCAACAAATATCCGGCGCTTTCCGGTGGTGTGGGTTCGGATTACATCTGCCCGGCCGATATCAGCGAGGAAGAGACAAAAGCCGTTCAGGAAGCAGCAGTGGCTGCATACAAGGCGCTGAATGTGGAAGTATACGGACGCGTGGACGTACTGCTGACAGCAGATGGCAAGCCCTACGTGCTGGAGATTAATACCATTCCGGGCATGACCAGCGCTTCCCTCTTCCCCAAGGCTGCTGCGGCTGTAGGCATCAGCTTCGGTGAGCTGTGCTCACGTATAGCCGAGATTTCTCTCAATCAGCCTCGCGGCTGAGAGCCTAACTTCGCATGAAGCAGCAGAACAAATACCGCTCTGAGAAGGTAAATGTACGGCTACTGGAGAAGGCGCTCTCTCTCAAGGAGCGCCTCTTCAGCCTGCTGGCGCTTAAGCGCGCTGCACGCCGTCTGCGCAAGTGGTTTCTCATTCTCCTTATCGCAGCTCCTGTCATCTGGGGAGCATATCAACTCATCGACTACGCGCTGGAAAAAGCATACGGCCTCAGCATTGACAATGTGAGCTACGTTTCACGCCACGGCATCATCTCTCGCGAGCAGGTCATGCAGATTCTCGAAATTAAGGGAACCATTAACATGGCTACCCTGAATGTTGGAGAAATGAAAGAAAAGCTGGAGTCTAATCCTTGCATTTCCGCTGCCACCATCCGCGCAGAAATGCCGGATACCCTCCACATTGAAATCACCGAGCGCATCCCTGTTGTTTATGTGGAGAAAGAAAGCGCAACGGAAAGCGGCGATAACAACCGTATGTTCATGGATCCAGATGGCTGCCTCTTCCCAGTTGTGGAAAAATACCACAGGAACTTCCTGAATGTTCCTACTTGGTATCTCCAGCCAGAAGACATCAGTGAGATTAAGGTCGGTGCCGTTATCGAAGCAGAGAATTGCCGCCCCATTAAGGAGCTTATTTCCGCGTCAAACGCTTATAATCTCGTAGAAATTCCCTCTATTACGGAAATTTTCCGGCCGCGGCCTTGGAAGATGATTGTCATCCTGGAAGGTGGAACTGAGGTAATGATGCAAGTATACGACATCCAAGAGCAGCTGGTCCGACTCCAATGGATTCTTGAGCACGCTCGCGTGAGTGGTAAAAGGCTCAGGAGTGTTAACGTCATCCCCGCTAATAACCCGGCAGTTATCTACGTGGATGATGACGCCACCTCAGAATGACAAAGTCAGCGTTGTTACCCCTAAAAAAATCTTATTCTTCAGGCATTTTACTTGACTTAAATACCTGAGAATGATAAGATGAGTTCCGAACAAGTTCCGGTC
Organism: uncultured Verrucomicrobiales bacterium; assembly: GCA_937885815.1. GTDB lineage: Bacteria > Verrucomicrobiota > Verrucomicrobiia > Verrucomicrobiales > Akkermansiaceae > Akkermansia. Next base: position 75,337 of record CALABM010000066.1, read on the forward strand.
TTCTGAGATTGGGCGGGTCATAGACCCGCTCCTTTTTTATAGCCCGGACACAAAGAACCTTAAGCATCAAACACTATGGCCGCCACAGACATCTCCGCACTCATCGACTTCTACGTCCGCGAAAAAGACCTCACTCGCGAGCGCGTACTGCAGGCTCTTGAAGCTTCCTTCCTCACCGCCTACTCCAAGATGGTAGACGGCGCAGAGCGCATCCAAAACATCCGCGCTGACATTGATCCGCAGAAGAATAGTGTAAAGATTAAGGCCAGAATGACAGTTGTGGCTGATGAAGACTTTACGGATCCCTACAATGAGGTGAAGTATTCCGTGGCAGAGGCCATGGCCGCAAGAAACGGCAAGACCATCGAAGTTGGCCAGAAAATCACCATGAACATCACCCCGAAGGATTTCGGCCGCATTGCTGTACAGACGGCTCGCCAGACCATGCAGCAGCGTATCCGCAAGGCTGAGCAAGAAATGCTCGCGGATGCCTTTAAGGATCGCATTGGCGAACTTGTTACCGGTACTGTACGCCGCTATGACAAAGGTGATGTCATCGTGGAAGTAGATAAGTTTGAAGGGCTTGTTCCCCTGCGCCAGCGCATTCCAGGTGAGGAATACACCTCCGGTGACAAGATGCGCTTCTACGTGGTAGAGGTAAGAGACGGTGCCCGCGGCCACGAGCTGATTCTCTCCCGCAGCCATCCGAACCTTGTACGTCGACTCTTCGAAAACGAGGTTATGGAGATTTACGAGCGCACAGTTGAAATCGTCAATATTGTTCGCGAGGCCGGTTACCGCACCAAGATGGTGGTTAAGAGCGATGATCCGAACGTAGACCCCATCGGCGCATGCGTAGGTATGCGTGGCGCCCGCGTGAAGAACGTGGTGAACGAACTCAACCGCGAGAAGGTGGATATCCTCGAGTACTCCGAGGACAAGGCCGCCATGGTTCAGGAGTCACTTGCTCCGATTGACCCCGTCAGCATCGATGTTGATAACGAGAAGCGCGTTGTAACCGTATATGTGGCAGATGACAAGGCTGCAGCCAAGGCCAAGGGACGTAAAGGTCAGAATGTGCGCCTGACAGCCCGCCTTATCTCCGGCCCGAATGATCGCTGGGACGTTCGAGTAGAACCCTACGACAATATGACACGCGCTAAGAGCTATGCCTCCGAGGGCGCAGAAGAACTAGTGAACACACTCGGCGTCACAACTGAGCTCGCCGCAGAAATGATAGCAGCCGGTTTTACCACCGTACAGGGTATCGCCAGCTACGTACAGCCTGAGGATCTTGTGGACGCTCTGGGCATCAGCGAAGACCAGGCCTTCGCCATCGTCGATAAAGCAAAAAACGCCTGATTACATAACTGAGGGCGAAAGCCACTCACACAGAAAAATATACACTTCTTCAATCAAACATGCCTGAAAAGAACAACAAGAAACCCGAGGTTCTGGACCTTCTCGGTGGTACCAAGAAGAAAAAAGCTGCTGCACCAGCTCAGAAAGCCGCGGCCCCGAAGCCTGCAGCCACTGCAGAGCCCGCCCGCAAAGCTCAGCCCGCTCCGGTAAAGAAAGAGGCCGCGCCCCGCAGAGAGGCTCTCGATTTGCTGGGTGCCCCCAAGAAAAAGGCACCTGCTCCCCGTAAGGAGACGCCCAAGGTTGAGCCCGTCCAAAAGCCTGAGCCTGTAAAAGAGGCTCCCGCCCCTGTGAAGGAAGCGCCGAAAGCAGCACCGGCCCCTGCTCCGGCAGCTAGTGGCGACAAAGTCATCAACGTGAAGCCTCCGGTCTCTGTAGCAGACCTTGCTGCACAGATGAACCTGAAACCCTTTAAGCTCATTGCTGAGTTGCTTCCCATGGGCGTGTTTGCAAATCCTGCCACTACTCTTGACAGCGACCAAGTAGCAGCGTTGTGCGAAAAGCACGGTTTCGCTTTTGAGCGCGTGAAGCGTGAAAAAGGTGCTGGCGTGAAGGCCCCCGTGGAGGTAGTGAAGGAACCCGAACCCGTTGCGGTGGAAGAAGAGCCCGATGACGTGCTGAAGGTTCGTACCCCCATCATTACTGTAATGGGTCACGTAGACCATGGCAAAACATCCCTGCTGGACTACATTCGCCGCACCAAAGTGGTGGCCGGTGAAGCCGGTGGTATTACACAGCACATCGGTGCATACTCAGTGAACCACGGAGGCAATGTTCTTACCTTCATTGATACTCCCGGTCACGCCATCTTCACAGAGATGCGCGCTCGCGGTGCCGACGTAACCGATATCGTGGTATTGGTTGTTGCAGCTAATGACGGTATCATGCCCCAGACTCGCGAAGCGATTACACATGCTAAGGCTGCCGGTAAGACCATCATTGTGGCCGTGAACAAGTGCGATTTACCCGCAGCTGACCCTGTGCGTGTTCGCACCCAGCTGATGGAAGAAGGCCTTATGCCCACGGATTTCGGTGGTGAGATTGAGTGCGTGGATGTATCTGCCCACACAGGTGCAGGTATTGACGACCTGCTCGACCTCCTCTGCCTGCAGGCCGAAGTGCTCGAGCTCAAGGCAAATCCCCGTGCAAACTGCCGCGCCTCCATCATTGAGGCCCGTATGGAACAGGGTAAGGGCAGCTCTGCAACTGTAATCGTTCAGAGTGGTACACTTAAGGTTGGTATGCCCTTCATCTGCGGTCCCTATGCCGGTAAGATTAAGACACTCTTCAACGACCAAGGCAAGTCTATTAAGAAGGTTACTCCCGGCATGCCTGCTGAGGTTTCCGGTTTCCTCCAGACTCCGAACGTGGGTGACGAGCTCGTGGAAATGGATAACGAGCGCGCAGCCCGTAAGCTTGCGGAAGAGCGACAGGAAGAACTTCGTCAGGCTCGCCTGAGTGCACCGCGCCGCTCCCGAATGGAGGACATTCTGGCTATGATGGGTGATGGCAGCCAGAAGGCTGTGCTGAAGCTGTACCTCAAGGGTGACGTGCAGGGTTCCGTGGAAGCCATTAAGAAGGCCATTCTTGATATCCACAGTGATAAGGTAGAGTGCCAGTTCATCGGTGCTGCTGCCGGTCCGATTTCCGAGAGTGATGTTCTGCTTGCCTCCTCTTCTGACGCCGTCATTCTCGGCTTCAACGTAAAGGTGGAAAGCAACGCAGTGAAAGCCGTGAAGCGTGAAGGCGTTCAGGTGAAGATTTACTCCATCGTTTACGAGCTTATCGATCAGGTTAAGGACGCCATGCTCGGCCTGCTTGAACCCGAGACCCGTGAGACCGTTCTGGGTCACGCAGAAATCAGACAGGTGTTCAAGTTGAACAAAGGCCGCGCTGCTGGGTCTTATGTATCGGACGGCAAGATGCTGCGCACCGCTGAAGCCCGCGTTCTTCGCGATGGTCAGGTGGTATTTGACGGCAAGATGTCCACACTTCGTCGCTTCCAGGATGAAGTGGAAGAAGTCAAGGCCGGCCTTGAATGCGGTATCCGCCTCGCTGATTACAACGATTACGAGGAAGGTGACGTCATCGAGTGCTACTCCCTTGAGAAGATTAAGCAAACCCTCTGATTATAATCACCATATATGGCAACACGTCGCCTCGATAAAGTTAACGAGTTGATGAAACGCGAAATCGGCTCTTTCATTCAGAAAGAGTTCGAGTGGAACGGCACCATCGTCTCCATCCTTCAGGTCGAAATCACAGAAGACCTGAAGGAGGGGCGCGTGTGGGTAGGCGTGGTGGGGCGTATGTCTCCCGCTCAGGTTATTGAAAAACTCACGAAGAATCGTGGCGTTATTCAGAAAGCAGTCAGCAAGCGAGTCGTTCTTCGGAACACGCCCCGCCTCACTTTCAAGTACGATAATTCTGCCCAGCGAGGTGTTGAACTCGTCAATCTGCTGGACGATATTGACAAAAACCTTCCGAAAGCCCCGCCCCTTCCAGAGGGCGAATTTGACCCTGAAATCTGATTTACCTCACCCAAATCAGAATATATGAGCAGAAAACTCATCATCAGACGAGTCGGTACCAAAATACCAACCGTGTGTTTGGTGATTTTTCTGCTTATAACAACTATCATCAGTTGGCTGACCCTCGCAGGGCTGCCTGATTCAGTTCTGCGAGAAATTGAAAAATCAGCGGCGGATGCAGGCCTGCACCTGAAGCTGGACGGAGTATATCTGGAGCCCTACAGAGGCTTTTCCGTACGAGCGGAGGGAGTTCGCCTTTACGCCAAGGAGCAGGAGCAAGCTCCTTTGGCTAGCATTAAAGCTGTATCCTGCAAGCTGAATCTCATTCAGCTGATGAACGGTGAGTTTCCGCTCAGAAAACTGAATATCCGCGAAGGCGATATCTCCTTGCCTGTTACCAACGCTCCGGGTGAAACACTACAAGCAAGCGGTATCACTCTCGTTGCTACCATTAATAAAAACGGGGATCTCCATATCAGCTCAGGCGCGCTGCAACTCCAAGGCGTTAGCATTAAAGTCAACGCAAAGATTGATAATTTTACTCAGCTTATCAATCAGGAGTCTGGTAGCGGAAACGAGCCTTCAGAAAGTGAGCCCCTTGACATTTCGGAGTTACTAGCAAGATACTCATCCTATACTGATGAGACATATCACTTCATCCAAAAGCAAAACTGGAGTGAAGCCGAGGCCCCTGCATTCCGCCTGAACATCACCAAGCAAGGAGAACCGGTTATTACCCTCGAGGGCGAAATGCCCCGTTATGATTTTGATATTCACAAACTCAGGAATATACGGCTTTCCATCGCATATCGTAATAATACCATCACAATAAATAACCTGCGATTCTCAACGATTGAGCCGCCTTCCGATACTTCGTTACAGGCAGGTTATGTAATTCAATCCAGAGAATTAGGGCTGCGTTTCAAAAGCACGGCATCACTGGTGCCCATGCTAACTCAAATGCTCGGTGAGGATGATGCAGGGATTCTGTCCAAGATTACTCACAGTCCACAAGACGCGCCCACCATTAAGCTGAATGGTAGCTTCAACCTCAGCGAAAACTATTCCATCGAAAACATAAGGCTGGACGGCGAGCTCGAGCAGAAGAATCTCTTTATCGGAGATAATAAAATTAACCTCGTTTCTCTCGAGTTCTTCTACAGAAACGGCAACTTCAACATCAAGAGACTGGAGTTTAAGTACAACAACAGCAACCTGAGCTTGCTGGCTACTGCTAATAACGGCGAAGGCACTGCCTCTCTCGTTGCGGATGTAGATGTTAACCAGACTCTGGCTATCATCAACGAGTTCACTGAATCACCCATTACTCTGCCCGATGATTTAGACCTCGGTGACCGTGTGAAGCTTACCCTGCAAGCCGCTCTGACGACTCCGAACTTTGAAGAAGGCGAAAAAGACTGGCAACTTTTTACGCCAAATGTTCATAATCTTAAACTGACGCTTTCAACAGAACACGTGAATGCCGGCGGAGTAAGTCTCACCCGCCCGGATATCAGGCTAATGATTAACGGCATTAGACAGACAAATGATAAAATCCCCACAAATGCCGAAGAAATTAACCTCACTCTTTCGGCAGACGAAGTAAGCGCAGACGGATTGCGTGTAAATGGATTCCGAGCAGATACCGTGCTCAAGGGCATCAGCTACCTGAACAATGAGTTGCTGATAAATACTCTGGAGATTCTTCCGGTAGAAGAACAGCTGATAAGTAACGCAGAATATGGTGATTCTAAGATTAATGGAGTCAGCATGGGCCTGACGCTGAACGGAATCAGATACCAGAATAATCAGCTCAGCATAGAAAATACGAAGGCTAGTCTTTCTGCGGCATCCTTAACCCACAAAGATACGCTAATTTCAGGATTAAAACTACTTATCCCGGAGGTTTCTCAGCTTTCCCCGCTGGAACATCACACCAAGCTCTTCCACTCTGCAAATCTGGATTTCTCTGTCGAAAACATCAGCCATGCAAATACGAAGCTTGGTCACCTGAGTGCAACATTGCATATGACCGAAGGTGAGCAAGGTTCTGCGAGCATTAGCTTTGCCGCGGAGTCTGCCGGGCACGGCCAATCCTTAAACGAGTGCCATGCAGACATAGACTGGACAGATGAACGTAACATTCTCTTCACCGGAGTTACTCTTAAGCTCTTTCCTTCCGGTTATCTGGACATATTAGAGCAGTTCGATATAACTATACCTCAGATTAAACTGCCGGATACACTGAGTGCAAATGGAAGCTTTGCACTCGATAGTGAGACGATGCATGTAAAAAATGCCGAGATTGACCTCCGCATTCCGGAGCTGGTGAGAACGCCGCACAAAATCGTAGCCTTCAGGGGCAGTGAAATTCCGATAGGCATTGTAGCAAAAATTAACCTTGATGCAGCAGAAAATGGAGAGTATGACTATAAGGCAGACCTCACAGTCACTCACAACAATAACAGCCTTGAGGCTGAAATCAACGGCACCACAGCCGGCCGCCTGCACGTAACAGGCCGTAACGATATTCGCGCTGATATCGTTGACAGGCTCATAGACTCTTCAGACGCACATGAAATCATCCGCGATTTCAAGTTCACGGCAAACAGCTCCAATGATATCACCGGAATTGATGTCACTGTGGATTATTCCAATGGGCTCAGCGTGGATAGCTACTGTGATGTAGACCTGAGAAACACGGCTTACCAACTTGCTGTAATTGAGGAAGACTCTTCCGGCAGAGAGCGTGTTCGCCAAGATTTGGGGAACAATCCCTATACGGACGTAAGACAAGGCCTCTGCTATGTCAGAGCGAAAGTACGCTATGACCAAAAGGTGAACGGCACCCCGATTAAAGATGAGTGCAGCATTACCATAGGTAATATCACCATGGTCTATGATAATTCAGCTTGGCTTTCCCGGCAAGACTTCAGCGCTCTGGGATTTTCCGCGTCTGAGCTCAGAAATCTCCGGCATGCTCACCGCCATACAACTCTGAAGGGTGACGCCGTTATCATTGATGTAGAGAACAGTTTCGTAGAGCTGGTCAATGTAAAGGGCAGCGTGTTCCCCGGCTACTCTCTGGGCATGTTCTTCGCGCCGCTTCATGAGTTTCTGGAAGATGTCATTATGCCGACGCCTGCCGACATTGAGACCCGGAGCTGTGTATTCCCCATATACTCTGACTGCACACGGCCTATGAGCGGCACCATTCGTGCAGCCTCACCGCGCAAATGTGGATTCCGATTTTTGGGTACCACCATTCCGCTCACTGGCTTCAGCGGATTCATCCGGATAACGGATGATTATCTTCTGCTGGATCAGATGAATGCAGCCTGCTGGGAAGGTGTGTTGGATGCTACAGTGAAAATCGGCATCTCCGGCAGACGCACCAGCTTTGATGGTCTGGTCAATGCGAGAAATATGAATCTGAGCAGCATTCTGGCCTCATACAACACAAAGTTCAGTTCAGCACTCTGTAATGGGCAGCTCAGATTCCGCTCCCCTTCCCCGGATATCAATGACATTCAGGGATATGGCCACATCAGCGTAGTGAACGGCGACCTGATGGGCTCCACCATTTTCCACCCCATTGGTGAACTAGTATCGGACCTTCCGGCCAAGTTGCTCCTGCTGGAATCAGCCGCGGAAAGTCAGGAGGCCGGTAATGAACCAAGCTACATTGCCAGTGCATTCTCAGGCACGGGTAATGCCATTAGTGCCATAGGGCGGAAAGCCAGAGTACTGCCGGGTTACAATCACATCTTCTCCTATGACATTCAGGACGCATACGCGAATTTTGTCATTGCTGATGGACATCTGAGAGCCTATGAGATGAAAGCCATGGGCTATAATCTGGAGGTGGATATGAAGCTGGATATTAATCTGGACACGCTCTATATTCACGGTAATCTCTGGCCGAAGGTAACAAGCCTGCCCACCCTTATCCTTTCACCTGTCACGTTCCTCTCCGACTTCATGATTGACATCATCATATATGGCACCATTGATGAACTGGACTGGAAGTTTGGTCTGGACCGCCGTATCAATGGTGACAGACCCTCAGCAACATCCGAGCCCGGGAGCGGTAACTACCGCCCACGGGCCCGATAAAAATCAGCGCTGAAACGGGCTCAGCGCCCGGACATTCCATATTCAATGATAACAGCGGCCTCACTCTCAATGGCGCTGTTCTCCTGGTTCAGAAGCTCCATCCGCATGTCATAGATGAGGGAATCTCTGTTCAGAAGCCCCTCTGCGTTAGTTATAGGCGTTTCAAGCTGGTACTGTATACGCTTCTCCATGTAACTTCTCCAGCTCTGGTAATCCTGAACACTGCGGCGCAGCTGTGAAAGCTTATGCTTATGCTCCATGATGGAAGCTTGCACCTCACGCTGAACATTCTCGTAATTCTCTTTTCTATCCTGATACATATTCCACGTATCAAGCTGAGTATCTACCGTATAACCCAGATTAAGATTCAAGCGAGTGTCATCCCCCCCGAGGAAAGTACCTTGGTATGTACCGCCGGTGGAGGAGAAAAGTGAGGGACTATATAAATGAGCGTTAATGGTGGGCAAATACTGAAGTGCGATTCCGTACTGAGCCAGATGAGCCTGTTCCAGTCGAATAGCAAAACGGCAGGCGGAAAGCTCATCCAGCTTATCAAAGCGGGGCAGATACGAATCCCAATTCACACGAGGCATGGATTCCGGAAGAATCTGCCAGCGGGCAGTATAATCCCCCAGCAAATCTGCGATGTTTTTCCAGTGCTGTGAATCATTCAAGCGTCTGGTATTCTCGGAAAGCATTCTGGAGCCCTCAGGCTGGGTATTAGGCCTAGAATCTTCCAGCGCGCGGCGCCTCAGCTCTACATCACGCCTCCGCACCTCGGAATAGAGTCTGGAAGTCAATTCACGCTCTCTGAGCTCTCTGGATTTGATGGCAGCAAACGTGTTAGCACGCGATGCATACACCCGGTATGGGATATTTGTAATAGTGGGAAGAGAGAAAGTAACGTTTACGTTAGAGTTCAAATCATCCGTGCGGTAAGTTCCGGTAAGCTCACTGAGGGTTTTAGTAAAATACCCATAGTAGGACACCCCCGGAATCATGTCCGTATAAATACTCATCCCTTCGCGCTCACAGCGAGCAATAGTTGAGTTTAGCTTCTGGAGGTCTATGTTATTATTATAAATCATATAGAGGGCCTGCTGCCAAGAGATGGTACGTATTGGCAACTGCTCCCATTCTTTTGCCTGAGAAAAGCTCATCTGCACGTCCGCCGTCACCTCAGCAAGCCTCTTCTCCACACTGCAGCCGCACAGCCCACATACAGCCGCAGCTGTTAACATCACGCCGGCTGCGCCATACTTTGTCTGCCAGAAAGTGTTCATATCAAATACAAATCAGGAAAGGGTTCGGGTATTACGATAAATAAATATGGCCACCAATGCACTGCTGACAGCAAGAATTGCGCACTGAGCCTGTGGAGTGATTCCCGCCAGCTTCATGCAGCCCTGAACCACCACGGACATAATGCCAAGAAAACAATCCACCAGATTGCCCGCAGCTATCACATCCCCTCGCTTGTCATTATCTGCACGATCCTGCAAAAGTGCATTCAAAGGTACCAAATACCCTGCTGCCATGAAGCCGGTGAAGGCAAGAGAAACATAGAATGCGGGGCTTCCATATGAAATGATTGCCAGCAGCAAACAGCCTAGCGTCATCCCCGCGCCACCTAAAGTTGCAACCCATGTACGAATGCGACGGGCACAAATAACGGAGGCCGTCACGCCACCGAGAATGGAGCCTCCGCTTATCCATGCCATCAGCAGAGCGGAATCCTTCTGCTGGCCCAGCACCTGCATGAAATCGCTGGAAGAAGCCACCGGATTTGCCTCTGCAGCCATCTGAAGAGCGATAAGCATCATCGTACCGGCGATAAACCAGAAGTAGCCGATACCAATCTCACTGTTCCTTAGCACCGGCACACGCCAAATCATACGAAGCTGGGCAAAATGTTTCCAGAACAAGTTCCAGCGGAACGGGCGTCTGCTCTCCGGCTCAAAGTGAGGAATGAAAAGGCTCAGGATGAAAACGGCTACTGCACCGCATGCGCAGCAGGCGCAAGGCCACGCGGCTGCTTCCCAGCCGGAATCTGGGCCCCACTTCTTCAGCAGACTATACTCAATGAACAAAGCGCCAATCTGCCCGAGCAATAGGGCCAGCATGGACGTAATCTCCAGAATACCACTGGCGAAACCAATGTTCTCAGAACCAACTATATCCTTTACCAGCCCCTTCTTGGCAGGGCTGAAAAACATGGCCTGAATACAGAACACCGTGAAAAAGCCAATGGCAATCCACAGGCTGTGCATAAAGAGGCCGGCGGTCATCCCCACCAGCACAATAACCTGCAACAGCACCATGGCCTGCAAAAGGCGAGTCTTGCTATAGCGGTCTGCCAGCCAACCGGCCAGCGGCGAAAACAGAACAAACGGAAGAACTATCAGCACAGAAAGAGAGTACTGAAGTTCCTTCATCATCCATATTCCCAAAGCAATGAGCAGGAACTGCACGCCTTTCTCATTCAGTGAGTTCATGGACTGAATGATACTCAGCCCCCAGAAGGAGCCCCACGGTGTTTTACTGTTTCCGGATTCACTCATTTATGTATATGACCATCAATTTCAGCGTTATGAAAAAGCCGCGCGCCAGCAAGCGCGCGGCTGAAGAATGTTAGCAAAGCGGCCAATTACTGCCACTCGTTATCCTGCATGAAAGCAGCAGCATTCTGATGCCCCTGGGCGGCGGCACGTCCAATCCAGAAGCGAGCCTGCTCCATATCCACCGGAACGCCGAGGCCATGGTAGTAACTGCGGCCCAGATTGTACTGCCCGTTGGCGTTACCCATAAGTGCAGACTGATGGAAACACTCCGTAGCCTTGGCATGATTAGCTGTCACGCCTTCACCATTACGATAGCAAAGGCCGAGATTATTATACGCATATGCATTACCTTGGGCCGCGGACTCCTGATACCAACGGAAGGCAGCATTCAGGTCTTTCGTTACACCATAGCCTTCAGCGTAACAGGTGGCCAGATTGTCCTGAGCATCAGCATTTCCTGCCACAGCCGCCATTCTGTACCAGCGAACAGCCTCAGCAGGATTAGACGTCACACCACGGCCGAAATCGTAGCACTTGCCCAGCGCCAGCTGAGCCTGTGCATTGCCGGCTTCAGCCGCGCTGCGATACAGGGGAAGAGCGGCAGTATGATTACCGGCGGAGGCAAGTGCCGTAGCCTCCGCAAGTTGTTGTTCCGGAGTCTGGCAGCTGCTGAGCATAACCCCGGCAAGCAGTGCTCCGATGACAAGCATTTCCTTTTTCATGGTGACAGATATGCGTGATAATATTCCCTAAAATTACTCCTGAGCAAGCAGGTAACGCTCAGCTTCAATGGCGGCCCAGCAGCCCATACCGGCAGCGGAAATAGCCTGACGATAGACCGGGTCAGCTACGTCACCGGCAGCGAAAAGACCGGGAGTCTTCGTAGCGGTACCGCCATTGGTGCGAATGATGAAACCGGCGTCATCCACATCCACGAGGTCTCCGAGGAACTTGCTGTTCGGGGAGTGACCAATGGCCATGAATACGCACTTAACCTCCAGCGGACGCTCCTCACCGGTCACGGTATCACGAAGCGTCACGCCGTCCAGCTCACCTGCCTCATCCTTGGAATAAGCAGCAATGGTGCTGTTCCACACGGGTTCAATCTTCGGGTTAGAGAGAACGCGCTGCTGCATAGCCTTGCTGGCGCGCAGCTGGTCACGGCGGTGAATGAGGTACACCTTGCTGGCAAAGCGGGTAAGGAATGCAGCCTCCTCGCAAGCGCTGTCACCACCGCCCACCACGCAGACGGGTACATCGCGATAGAATGCACCATCGCAAGTGGCGCAGGCAGTCAGGCCATGCCCGATGAGCTCAGACTCACCCTCCACACCAAGATAACGAGCCTTGGCACCTGTCGCAATGATAACAGCCTTTGCCTTGTACGCACCGCCGGAAGTGGTTACCACGAACAAGCCGCTGCAGGCTTCCTGCGTTACGGAAATCACATTCTCATAGGCATAGCGAGCGCCGAACTTCTCTGCCTGCTGGCTCATGTTGAACATAAGATCAGGCCCCATGATACCCTCAGGGAATCCCGGGAAGTTTTCCACCTCAGTGGTGGTGGTGAGCTGCCCACCGAGCTGCTCACCCGTGAAGACCAAGGGGGAAAGATCAGCGCGCGCTGCGTAAATGGCCGCGGTATAACCGGCAGGCCCCGTTCCAATAATAATTAATTTCTCGTCCATTGAGTTCATATTACACATACACACATACGCACGCAAGGGTTTTATGCGTCAGCAAAGCTGACTGCGCATCATTTGGCTTGCAAAGAAGTCTCGCTTAAGCCATACTAATTCACGAGCATGAAAATACTGAGACGCAATCTGAGCCTGATGTTGGCTCTTCGTTACCTGAATCCCCTGCGCACCCTCTTTTCTGTCATCACCCTTATCTGCCTGCTTGGTGTAGCACTCGGCGTGATGGTTCTCATTGTAGTACTCTCTGTCATGGGAGGTCTCCAGAAGGAGATGGAAGAGCGCGTGCTGGCGTTCACCCCGCATTATGTCATTGCCCAGAGTGATGGCATGAAGAGGATTGCACTCAGCCAAGAGCGTACAGATTGGGAAGTTCTCGTGGAGAAACTGCAAGCCCTACCGAATGTGGCCTGCGCATACCCGCAGCTGGAAGGTCAGGCATTTGCACAGAGTGAGGCCGGGCGTATCATGGTGCAGTTTGCCTCCATTCAAGCGCACAATGAGAACCAGCTTGCCCCCCTGCTCCCCATGCTGAAGGAAGGTACTTTCGACTTCGGCGAAGGCTTTGATACGGAGTGCGTCATTGCGCGAAAAACGGCTAATTCTCTCGGTCTCAGAGTCGGCGACCAGCTTCACCTCACCCCCGTGGGCAGCATTGACGAAGTTGCCGCCATTTACGCCATGATTCAGAACCCTCTGATTACTCAGAGCAATGAGGAGTTCATGAAGAATATCGCCTCACTTTTCGAGCAAACATCCCCGGCAAACGGTGGCGAAATCGTACCCGCCGAAAAGCTTGAAGCCATCATTAATATCATTCGCGGATTTGACCCGGCTAAAATGCGCCGCAGCGAAATCACCGCTTGCGAAACCCTTTATCTGCTCGCCACCACTCACGCAGGAGGCCTTCCCTTCACCGCAGAAGAAAAACAGAAATGGCAGGACACAGCAGCGGGAATCGCCGCCCTGGACCGCGACCGCGAGGACGGCATTGCCGTCAAGAGCATTAATGAGATGGTCATGCCCGTAGACCTTACCATCGTTGGTATCTATCAGGCCCCTGAAAACATGCCCGGGCCGGATATCTACATGCCGCTCAGTATCGCACAGGAGGTAGTGGGCTACTCCGGAGACGCCGCCGGGAATGTGATGGGCATGTGCGTTCGCCTGAACAATGCACATGAGCCCGGAAACATTCAGGCCGAAATCGAGGCGCTTCTGCCGGATAACACGGCCTCTACGGATGAGTTCCCCCTCGGCGCTCATTGGTACATCACCCCATGGACATCCGCCTTTGAACAGTGGCACAAGCTTATCGCAAATGAGCGTATCATGATGAACTTTGTGCTCTCTGCCATTAATCTGATTGCTAGCTTCTGTATCATGGCGGTGATGTTCACCATGTCTATCCAGCGCAAGCGAGAGATAGCCGTGCTTCAGGCGCTTGGCGCCACGCCCGGTAAGATTATGGGCATCTTTGCATGGCAAGGTGTTCTCATTGGTCTCAGCGGCGCCATTCTGGGTATCCTGCTGGCTCTGCTTGTGCTCTACTACCGCTTTGAAATTCAGGCGGCTCTGGCTAGCATCGGCATGGATCCCTTCCCCATGGAGGCTCATGGTATCACCATCCCGGCGGAATATGACCCCGCCACCTTCGCCAAGCAGGCGGTTTCCGCCTTCATCATGGTCATTATCGCCTCTATCATTCCGGCCTTCATCGTGTCCAGACAGGATCCGGCCAAGGCCCTACGCTCCAACTGATGAATCTTCCCTATGGATATCTACTGGATTAAAGACAAACAAAGACGTGGCCCGGCAAGCGTACCGGATGTGGTATCTCTCGTGCAGATGGGAGAGCTCACGCCGGATACCCTCGGCTGGCATGCCGGCTGTAATGGCTGGCAGCCGCTTAAAGAACTGCCAGCACTAGTAGATTTCCTTGGTGATTTAAAGGATAAGAGCAAAACATCGTCGCCGGAGACGCCGGAATCCGGCATAAAGGAGCTCCCACCCATTCCTCAGCAGCCGTCCACCGCGGCACCGGTGACGAGTATCAGTCTTACAGTACCGCCGTCAAAGGCTGCGCTCATCAACGGTGAAGTCACGCTTCCTCGCCCTGCAACTCGTCTTGCCGCCCGCCTGATAGATTGTAGCCTGTATGCCGCGCTCGCAAGCGTAGCGATTAACTTGCTCGGGCTGGAATACAGCGACCTGCTGATGATGCTGTTCTGGCTTCCGTTGATTCCCTTGGAAGCAGTCATCCTCAGCCAATTCGGAGCCACTCCGGGCAAAGCCATCATGGGCATCACCCTGAGTACCTTCGGGCCCGGACAGCAAATGAGCTTCGGCAGAGCCATCTTTCGCAGCATATCCGTAAACCTGATAGGCATGGGCTGTTTCCTCTTCCCCATCTGCCTGGTTACCATGCTGATTTCCTACTTCATGCTCACGCGCCGAGGCCTCACGATGTGGGACGCACAAACCCTCACGCTACCGCTGCAAATCAGAAAGCCACGCATTCTGCACTACTTGGTATCCTTTTTCATCATATACTTCATGGCGCAGATTGCCGCATTCAATCTGGTAAGCATGCCGGGAGCCATAGAAGTCATTGAGCGCACGTCTCCTGAGACCGCGCGTTCCCTGCGCGAGATGATGCCCGAATTGTCAGGCGCAAAAAGCAGCTCAGAATCTGCCCAGCCCTCCACGCCTCAGCCGCTCTGATTACCTTCACTTGCACGGAGCATAGGCCCCGGCTGCCGCACGCAGCTCGCCAAAGTTGCTGGGCATATCACGCGGCACGGAAAGCATGGCGCCATTTATCCAGCCGTTGACAGAAAGCGGCATACTGGGCAGTGCCTCACCGATGAGACGCTCACCAAGCCACACATAGAAACCCTGAGGGCGATTCTCCGCCTCATTGCCAGGCACCCATGCCACGCGTAGCTCATCCGTATTCCGGGCCATATCAGCAGAGTACAGAAGAGTTTGTTCATTCCAGTAGATTCCGTTTTCTTTCACAGTAAGTTTACCGAGAATCTCCATATCCGGGCGGCACACGTGGAGGCGAAGGCAACCGGAGTCGTCCCAGCCATCCGCAGCGCCATTGCCCACGGAGGGTGCGGTCACGGAAACCGTCAACCCAGAGGAAGCGTCCATTGCAGCCCACTCCTGCGGAGGTATCGCATTGCGCCTATTGCCCACGAGGGGTAACTCCGCAGCACATTTGCGCTCCAATCCCACAGTTCGTCCACCAAGCCCAAGAGCTTGTGCAACCTCCGCTGCGATGAGCAAATCCCCCTGCAAGGAGGGGTGAAGATGATCTTGCGCATTGAAGAGGGCCTCCGCCCCCACACCGGGCAAATCTGTACGAGCCACATCCACCAGGCCGCGGTTGACATCCACTACAGTAACGCCCTGCTTCTGCCCCCATTGTTTCAATTCTTCATTGTAAGCGGCGGCAGAGGCATAATCCGCGGCGGTATTACTGATGCGCGTTCCATCATGCCAAGTGGGTACAGTCAGCACCAGAATACGAGCGGCGGGATTTGCCTGGCGCATGGCGGAAACAATCGTATCCATATCGCCATCCGGCCCAAGCAGCGCATTCAAAGCCTTACGGTAAACCTCAGGGCGACCCACACCTCCGGCACTTTCACACTCAGCCAGCAAATCATTCGTGCCGATAAGCAGGATGAAAACATCCGGCATCTGCGTGGCGGGGTCTATGCGGTATTCGCCAGTGTATGTAGAATCCAGCCCAAGCCAGTCAAAGATATTCGAATCACCGAGGCGCCCGGAGCAGTTTTTGCGCCCAGCCACTTCATAAGCACGCTCGGAACTTCTGGAAGAGTGAACATTCGTGAAAGGCACGCCGGCGTATGGAGTACCGGGAGCAATCCCACTACTTTCTCTCTGATTACCCCTGCTCACTCCCACTGCCGTGTACCGCACGCCATTATCCACAAGAGTTTTGTGCAAAGCCCAGCGGTATGAAGGAGCGCCAAAGCCATGCGTGATGGAATCGCCCACGAACATGACATTGCCCAGCTCAGTCGGCACACTCTCAGCACAAGCAGCACCACCAACCAACAATCCCATCGCAATAGCTCTCAGTTCTCGAATCATGAACCTACCTTAACAGATTTTGCCCGACTCGAAAAGAGAAAACTAACGTAGTA
The DNA here is from genome assembly GCA_937885815.1 of uncultured Verrucomicrobiales bacterium. Lineage (GTDB taxonomy): Bacteria > Verrucomicrobiota > Verrucomicrobiia > Verrucomicrobiales > Akkermansiaceae > Akkermansia. The sequence goes on from CALABM010000066.1 coordinate 91,842, forward strand.
GGCAAAAAATCATTTTCTGCCCTTCATACGCCCCATAAAGGAAAAGAGGGCGGCTATCAGCGTGCCGGAAATAGAATGCCACACGCAGGAGATAGCAGCAGCGATAGCGGCTTCGGGCAACATGGGGAAATGCTTACCGACCAGCACCGTGGCAAGGCCTGCATTCTGCATACCCACTTCAATGGAGAGAGTACGGCGCTTAGGGGTGTTCATGCGGGTAAGAATACCGGTGAGATATCCAAATACATACCCTAGACCATTGTGTAAGAAAATGCAAAGGAAGATAAGAGCGCCGCTTTCAAAGAACTTGTCGCCATGTACCGCCGTCACCCCGCCCACAATGCATGCGAGGCCGAGCACAGCCAGCCCGGGCATCAGGCGGATGCAGGTTTCATAACCGGCACAGCGGGAAAACAAGCGATTGCAAAGCGTGCCAATACCCACCGGCAGCAGAGTCACCAGCAGAATACTGAGGAAAAGCCCGGCGGCGTCCACTTCAATGCTTTCGCCGGCAAGCCAGAGCACCAGCAGAGGTGTCACAAAAGGAGCCAGCAGAGTGGAGGCTGTTGTCATCCCCACAGAGAACGCCACATCCCCCCTGCATAAAAGGCTCATGATATTACTTGATACGCCACCGGGACTGCAGCCTACCAGAATAAGTCCGGCCGCTATTCCCTTGGGCAAACCAAACAAGTGCACCAGCCCGAAGGCAATCAGCGGCATGATGGTGTATTGCGCCACGGCGCCGATAAAGATATCCAGCGGTCTCTGCGCCAGAATCCGGAAATCCTGAGTGGTCAAGGTCATGCCCATGGTGAGCATGATAAAGCCAAGTATGCAGGTCTGCACATCCCCTCGCACCCACTCAAAGGCACTAGGGAACACAAAGGTGAGCGCCGCCACGCTGATGATGAATGGAGCCGTACGGGAGGATAACCAAGCAGATGCTGCAAGTAGCCAGTGCATGTGTCTTCTGGTATGAAAAAAGCCCGGCCTCAGTGGGCCGGGCCTGAAAATTGTATCCGTCTCAGCGTTACAGCTTCTTCCAAGGAAGAGCCTTCAGGAGGGCGTCAAAGCCCAAGCCCGTGCCCTTGGGAGCGTGGAACTCAGGAGTAACGTCCATACCGAGCTCCTCAGAGAACGGGTTGGGACGGTACACATGATGAGTCACAAGACCGCAGAGCGGCACTTCCTCAGCGGGCTTGCCTGTATAGAACTTGGCAGCGTTATAAGCAGCCCAGCACTGGCCGAGAGGGTGGTCAAGATACGTGGTGAACACGGGCAGACCGCTGTTGCTGTGGTGGCGAGCGGGCTTAACGAGGCGCATCATGGGCTTGCTGGTGCGGGCGGGAATGGAGCTCTCCTGACGGGGAGTATCATAACCGAGCGGCATGCCGGCATCCTGAAGGGCCTGCCATGTCTCTACATCATAATAGCAGGGGTCTTCCACGAAGTCGATACGAGCCTTCATGGCATCAGAAAGCATATCCCAGAACTTCAGAGCGTCCTCCTTGGAAAGCGTGCAATTGAAGTCCACGCGCCACTTCCAATCCGGCACCATGGAGGCGAGGTTCGTCAGGCGCTCCACCGTGGTATCAAGCTTGGGTACCACCTTAATCTTGCCCACGCGGAAGCCACGCTGGTGAAGGTTGTACACCTGAGAGGGAGTGGCACTCACCGTAAGGGTGGCATGGCTGCGAGGAATGGTCAGGCCATCAAACAGGTTCACACCTGCGGCACGAGCCTCGCCATCCAGCTCAATGCACTTGAGTGCACGCTCGCCGAGACGCAGGGGGGTGCCGTCACGAAGAGCATCCAGCTCATACTCCAGCGGAGAATCACCCAGCTCAGGCCAGGACTGTAGGCAAGCATAACCGCCGTTATCACCGCGCAGAAGCACGCCCTCACGCGGCTGAGCAGCGGCACGAGCGCTCAAAGCGCCCACAGGATACAGAGTGTAAGGAGTGTAGTGCATGGCAGGATTTTACTCTTTCTGAGCTCATTTGTCACGCTCATTCTGTGTACATATGTAGTATTTCTGCCCTCTGTGGGCGCGTGAACGGGTATTTTCATTGACAGGACGGGAGGAAAGGAGTACAAGAGGGGCATGTTCAACGGCATGGAAGAGCAGCTTCTCATCGGTGGTGCTTTGTCACTGCTGGCAGGCCTGTGCACAGGTATCGGCGCAGCCGTAGCTTTGTTCCTCAAGCGAACAAATGCTAAAATGCTCACCTTCTCTCTGGGCGCGAGTGCCGGAGTGATGGTCTACATATCCTTCATGGAACTCATGCCGCTGGCCATGGAAAAACTGGGGGAAGGTCTGGCAAACAAATGGATTGTGCTGGGCTCCTTCTTCGGTGGTATGGGGCTGGCAGCTCTCATTGACAAGTTGGTACCGGAGGACGAAAACCCGCACGAGTTCCGCAGCGAGGATGAAGTGCACCAAGCGCAATGCGCCACCAGCCTGAACGGGCGTGATAAGGTGAAACGCTCAGCCTTTCTCTTTGCCATAGCCATCGGCGTTCACAATTTCCCGGAAGGCATGGCCACAGTAGCTGCGGCGTTTGATGATGTGAGTATTGCGCTCTCTGTGGCACTGGCTGTGGCCATTCACAATATACCGGAAGGCCTCACTGTGGCAGTCCCCCTGCTGTATGGCACGGGGAGCCGAAGCAAGGCCTTCTGGGTTGGCACGCTCACGGGCTTGGCGGAGCCGCTGGGGGCTCTGGTGTGCATGCTGGTGCTGCTGCCCTTCCTGAGCGCCACGCTGCTGGGAATACTCTTTGCTGTGGTGGCAGGCATTATGGTATTCATCTCCTTTGATGAACTTCTGCCAATGGCTGAGCGCTGGGGACACCACCACCTGAGTATTGGCGGAGTGATGGCAGGAATGTTCGTGATGGCTGCCGTGCTGTAACAGCATGCATGACAAAGTGCATTCCACAACCTAAGGAGCAGCTATTATGGCGCCCTTAGGGAAACTGACTGACCACATAAAGACACCCACCTACCAACAGCAGTATTTGCAGCGCCATCGTTATCACTGAAATCATTAACCATAAGCCGGCGGAAGAAGCCAGACGTCGACATTCTTCATACTGCCCAACGGCCCATGCACCATCTGCACGGCAGGATTGTATCAGCGAGACGAGAGCAAACGGCAATGACAAGATAAAGACGAAAAAGGAGAGCACCAGCACCACGACACTGCCTACAAGGTGCGTGTTGGGTTTAGGCCCGTTCTGACACTGTGGACTAGGATGCGTATACACAGGCGAAGGAGCCGGAGTTTGCACCGGCACGGTGGGAAGCATATCGAGCGAGGGCGATTTCCCGGGCAAATCCACAATACGAGTGATAGGAAGCCACTGCGGCATTCCCTCCACGCAATAGAGATGCTCCGGCGTCAGCTCACGCGCGGCAGCCATTGCCTCCAGCGCGCCGATAGTATAAGGGCCTACAGGGCGGCCGCCGGGTTTAGTGATGTAGTATTGAGTCTCACTCATACGGGTATATTCGGGCAAGTATTGCCAGAGCTATGCTTTACAAGGAAATACAGCCCGGTGTAAACTCGGGGATCGATGGATTTCCCTTCAGCTATCTGAGTAGCGAGCCAGCTATCTATTCCGTCCAGAGGAACCTCATGCACGGTGATATTCTCATTATCCACCCCACCACCGGCAGACACCTTCTTCAGACCAGAAGCGAGATAGAAGGAGACAGTTTCAGACGTCAGGCCCGGAGACGAAGGCCCGGTGAAGAGATAACGCATCTCCGCAGCGGCGTAACCCGTTTCTTCCTCCAACTCACGTACGGCAGCCACAGCGCCGCTCTCAGGCCCTTCATCGCCAATGAGACCGGCAGGAAAGCAGATACTCTGAGCAGCAATGGGCGGGCGATATTCCTCCACCAGCAGCACCTTCCCATCCTCAGTGCAGGCAAAAATCATGGCAGCTCCGGTATTATTCACGCGCTCGCAGTATTCCCAGCGCCCTTCGCATACCATGTTCAGAAATTTTCCTTTGTAAAGAGTCTCCATAAAGATAAAAAAACAAGCAGCGGAGCAAATCGCCCCGCTGCCTTTAGTTCAGAGTTTTAATTACTCGCGCACCAGCGTGCGGAAGCGGGCCAGAATGCGACCGGTAACAGGGCCGGCCACACCCGTGCCAATCTTGCGGCCATCCAGCGAGGTGGCAGCGATTACTTCTGCGGCGGTGCCGGTCAGGAAGCACTCATCAGCGCTAAGAATATCAAAGCGGTTCATCACCTTCTCGATGCAGGGAATACCGAGCTCTTCGCAGATATCGAACACGGCATGGCGAGTAATGCCACCCAGAGCGCCCTCTGTGAGCGGAGGAGTCATTACAACACCGTTACGAATGATGAAAATGTTGTCACCCGTGCACTCAGCCACATTGCCACGCTGATTCAGCATGAGAGCCTCACCGGCGCCCTGAGCCACAGCCTCCATCTTAGCGGAAATGCCGTTGAGATAGTTCAGGCTCTTCACCTGCGGGCAGAGAATATCCGGGTTCGGACGGCGGAAGGTGGAGGTAATCATGCTCAGGCCATTTTCATACATCTCAGCGGGATAGAGCGCGATATTCTGCACGATGATGAACATGCTGGGCTTGGGGCAGTTACGGGGATTCAGGCCGAGGTCACCCTTACCACGGGTCACGACAAGGCGGATGTAACCATCCTCCATACCGTTGGCGGCCACGGTATCCTTAGTAGCCTGACACACCTCCTCATAAGTCCAAGGGCATTCCATGGCCAGATAGCGCATGGAATCAAACAGACGGGTGATGTGCTCCTCCAGGCGGAACACCTTACCGGAGTAGAAGCGGATACCCTCAAACACACCATCACCATACAATACACCGTGATCAAACACTGAAACCGTGGCCTCAGCCTGATCAACCAATTTTCCGTCGAGCCAGATTTTCATGATAAAAAAATTGTGAACGCAAGTCATTATAACCACTCTCCCCGATAAATAAAGAAGAAAGAGTGGCTTCACCGCATTTTTTTCACTGTTATGAGCGGCTGACATACTGCAACCTTGCAGAAAAGGCGTATTCTGCTATCCTGAAGCCGATGAAAGCACTTTATCTCATTGCAGCCGCAAGCCTTTTTGCGGCGCCCCTCATGGCACAGGCTCCCGCCACCGCTGAAGCCCCTGCTCCGGCAGCCGCACCTGCGCTGGCTGATTACACCGCCCCCATGGAAAAACTCTTCACCTGCGTGGAGAAGATAAATGCAGCTCTCCGTGAGGTGAAAGACATCGACTCCGCAGACGACGCCGGAGATGTTCTCAGAGCTCAGGCTCCCATTCTTGTGGAGGCTACCAGCACCTTCAGCGTTCTTCCGGCTCCCCCCGCCGACATTCAGGCAGAATTTGACAGCTGGTTTGCAGAACGACAGCAGACGCTGATGGAGCTTGTCACCATCATCAGCGACCTCGAAAGCGCCGAGCCTCCTTTCTACGGCTCAGAGGAACTCATTACCGGGGTTACCATCATCGGCCTCATCCTCAGTGGCCAGCAGCCTGAGTAAACCGGATTTATCCTTTCAAAAAAAGCCCTGCCTCATCGGCGGGGCTTTTTTGTTATCTGTCACAGGACTAAGGGGCTTCGGAAAATTGACGCAAAAACACCTCCATATCTGAATAGTCCACCCAGCCGCCGAAATGGAAAAAGGCACCGAGCATACAATCCATTGTCAAGTCTTCACCGCTACCTTCATAGAGGATGGAATTCGTGCACCAGAGAGAAAACTTCTTTTTACTGCCATCAGCATAATGTAAAGTTATAAGACAATTATCATTATTGATTCCTACGGGGTCATGGATAAAATACGTAGGCCAAGAATCCCTCAGTATGGAGGTCAACTCCTCCAGCTGAGCTTCGGTTAAGCTTACCTGATGAGAATCCCGGCATTTTATCGTGGCAGCGCAAGGTGTACCGACAGCCCATGAATAATACGAAAAATACCAGAAGGCCGCAGCAATCACGCAAAGAAGCGATATGAGCTGCAAGGGCTTACGTTTGAAATATTTTACTATATGGGACATTTTCTATTCTTCTTCCGGAAGATACATCTACCTGATGCCACTATTTATCATCCCCTCATCTCATTAGCAAGCATATTCTCATTAACAGAATGGACTTTTTTCAGATTTGCTGACAGAGGGGGAGTAACTTTAGCATCAAAAATGGGTGTCGGAGGAAAAAGGATTGCCTTAATTTGTTAAAAAGATAGGTCACGTCACCCAGGCCACACGAGCGAGACATGATGCGTTTAATGGCTGCATTGGCTGACTCTATTCGTGCTGAGTTTATCCCATACCAATCCCTTAATTCTGCACCTTGGAGCTGAGCCCCCGGACGGGATTGAATCTTCTGCACTAAGGCATCAAAACGCGCAGCAGCAGCAGGGGGAAGGAATATGTCTGTATGTGATTTAAAGCGGCTCTCGTAAGTTAATGTCCGAGGTTCCCCCTGCCCGGAGTATATGAGAAATATCGGGTAATCCTCAGGCGGTACATAGTAGAGGTTTACAGAATCAGCTTTCCCCATAGCTTCAATGGCCTCCAATTCCCGGCTTTCGTCTGCATTCAACCGGTATACAGAGGGCATTTCAGGAGAAGAAATATGATTTGCGCCTCTACTGTAGGTTAAATAACATCCGAACCTATCAGGCATCACTTCCTTTGTTTGATGACAACTCACGCATATCCCCGCCGCCGCAAGGCACAGGGCTGTGGTGGTCAGGATTTTGAGGAACGGAGGCATCATGGCGTTTTTTCACTTTCAACAGATTCGAGCCCACACAATCACAGCCCACACAATCACATTCCCCAGCGCAGCTAACGTGACAAGGTAAATTCCTCTCTCCATCTCTTTTTCTCTGGTCTTTGGATACTGCTTGCAGAAACAGAGAATTGCTTTTATAAGCCCTTGTTTATCGGCTTCAATATCTTCGCTGAAGGAGAAAACACCGTCTGTGCTGTTGATTGTTGAACCAAACAGTTCCACCGATGCTTCCGGCAGGTAATCAGTACCCAGATGCCGGAAAAAATTCAATTCTATTTCTGAGCCATCCGGCAAATGAAGCACCGGGAGTAACCATTTGAAGCGTATGGTAGCAAGTTCCTGTCCCCCGGCATCGGTGAAGCTCAGATAGCGCAATAAGAGCTTCCCCTTGATTCGGCACTTCACCAGCAAAGCGCCTGATGAATCATACAAATCGAAATGCGGGAGGTGATGCAATGCACTGTTTTTCATGAAGATGCAGGTGGAGCCATCTTCCAGTACCAATTTATCGCGGCAATCCAGTTGCATTATCTATCTCCTTTACATAAGATAATACATCCCGTCACCGATTCCGCAAGAAAAAGTTGCTGAAAGTGCGTTTTTTCTAATAAATAGACGCTCGCGGCGGGCATTTTGTTGCGAGTTTTCTGCATTTTTGTTGCCGATGGCGCAAAAGTCCTCCGACCCCGGAATAACCGGGATATACACAGCTCTCACATGGGATGCCCTGAAAGGCGGCAGATGCGCGAGGCTCTGCCGATAATGACTTTTTAGCAGCAGGCGCACCACTCATTTGAACGAATCTTCAATTACCATGAACAATACCACCGGTATCATAGACAGGTTGATGACGCCTGTCACGAGCGCATCGGGCACCAGCCAGCACACTCCGGCCAGCGGATAGGCATATAGGGCGCGAGCTTTGTCCACGCGGGCCTCGCTGCGTTCCCACACCAGGTGTATGCCTACCCCTGACTCGCCACTCAGTATGGGATGCCCGGCTATCTGCTCTGCGGAGAGTAACACCGGGCTGGCGCCTGCGGGCAGTTCGTTCCTCCACGGGCCCTTATACTGACGACCGTGTATATCCTCTATGGCATACTCGCACCACGCAATCACCTCTCCTCTTTTGTTGTAATAGGGGTGCCAGCCCGCTTGCTCATACTTTGCCACGACTTCCCTAGGCCATACCGGGGCATCATCACCCGGCGGCTCATTGCTATATCTGCCCATAGGATAACGCGCATAACTTATTACGTCAAAAGGTTTGCGCTCATTCAACAGGCTGAATTCACGATAAACCGTCCTGCGAGGGGCCTCCGGCAGAATAGAATACACTCCGGAACGCTCAGACGAAGAGCCCAACGCTTTAGCATAAGGGCCACCTATTAAATCGCGGTTGCTGCGGCGCAAGGTCGTCTGCACCCCCTGCACATAGTAACGGGAGCCCACCCGGTACACGGCATCGTGAAGCACGACAATGCCATCGTATTCCTTTGCGGTATCCAGTA